>VEQJ01000097.1 GCA_018883285.1 Alphaproteobacteria bacterium | reverse complement strand
CTTCACAACGCCGAGCATCTTCGTCGGCTAATCACCAACACGAATCAGTCGCTGACCGACTGCGACGCTGTATTCATCACGTTGGGGCATACGGAGACGTGGTTCGACAACGAGCTGGGTATCTTTCTTAACGGCACCCCTCCTCCACAACTCATCGCTCGATCAAAAGATCGATTCTGCTTCACTAACGTCGGTTTCCTCGACGCATTTGCGGCAATATCGAGGCTGCTGGAACTTATCAGAGCCGCGAGCCTTCGCCCTAAGAAGTTTATTCTTACTGTATCACCGGTGCCAATACAGACCACATTTACTGCTGCGGACATCATACAAGCCAACACTCACGCCAAATCGACTCTCCGCGCCGTCGCTGGGGAACTCTCGCGCAGTCACCGCGACGTAGACTACTTCCCATCATACGAAATCGTGCTGAACAGCGATGATACGGCCAGCCGCGAACGGGTCATGGAATCGGCCAAGGGGTTGATGCAGGCCTTGGCGGCGGGCGCGGACTTCTACAAACTGGCCAAACAGTTTTCCAGCAGCCCATCGGCGGCTGAGGGCGGCAATTTGGGGTTGATTCCCGAATCCCTGTTGGCGGAGGATCAGCGGCAGTTGTTTAAAAACCAGAGCGGTGGTCGCGTCGTAACCCTGGAACGCAATGACGAGATTATCATTTATTGGTTGCAGGAGGTGCGGCCGCCCAATCAGGCCTATAGCAAATCTATCCAGCTGAATGTTAAGCAAATTCTGTTGCCAGCAGAGATGGAGTTGTCGCAGGTGCAGGCAACCCAACAAAGCCTGGCCAGCACCGCCAACACCGCCAACACCGATTGTGACCAGCTAGCGGCGCAGGTGGCATCCCAGGTTTCTGGCGGGCGTGTGATTGATCTTGGTAACGCCAAATTGGGCGACTTTTCCCAATCTCTGGCCGCTGAGTTGGCATCCATGCCCGTTGGCGGTGTCACCACCCCCATTCAAGCGGATAGCGGCTATACCATGCTTAAGCTGTGTCAGCGGAATTTAGAGGGGGTAGCGGGCCTAAGCACCAAGGAATTGACGGATGGGTTGCGCCAGGAAAAACTGATACAGGCGGCCGCCCAGTATTTCCGCACCCTAAAGCGCAGTGCGCGGATCGAAATTAAGGCGAACACCTATTAGGTGAAGGCTTTTTCTATGCCCCCTACTCTGCCCCAACCGCACCCCCTGCCCACCGTTGCCGCCATCATTCGCCAACATGGCCTTAGCGCCAACAAAAATTTGGGGCAACATTTTCTGCTGAACCCCAGTCTGCTGGAAAAAATCGTTGCCGTGGCGGGCATTCCGCCGCAGGCGCAGGTGGTGGAAATTGGCCCGGGCCCAGGGGGGCTGACCCAGGCGTTGCTAAAACTGCTGCCCAACCCTGTGGTGGCAATAGAGCGGGATCAGCGGTTGTTGCCCGTGCTGCAACAGTTGCAGGCCGCCTATCCCGCCCGTTTTTCCTTTCGCCTGACCGATGCCATGACCCTAGACTTGGGCGAATTGGCGGATAAAAAGCCCTTATGGATTGTTGGCAACCTGCCCTATAATGTGGGAACCGCCATGTTGGCGCGCTGGCTGACACCCCCCCTGCTGCTGGCTGGCGCGGTAGTAATGCTGCAGAAGGAGGTGGCGGAGCGGATGGGGGCTTCCCCTGGCGATGCTGGCTATGGCCGCCTTAGTTTGTTGACGCAGGCGGTGGTGGGCGTGGAAAAGCTGATGGATCTCAGCCCGCAAGCCTTTACCCCGCCGCCCAAAGTTCATTCACGCCTGATACGGCTGATTTCCCACGCATCACCGCCATCGCCCGACCTGTTTGCCTGCCTGGCGCGGATAACGGCTATGGCGTTTCAACAGCGCCGCAAAAAGCTGAAAACCACTTTGGCCAGCCATCTTCCCGCGATGGAAACGCTGGGGATCAATCCTGACCGCCGCCCTGAGGAGCTATCGTTGGCAGAATTTTTGGCGCTGGCGCACAGAATAAGCCAGGAATAACTGGACATAAGGCAGTTGATGCCCATACCGCCAGCAAGCCGCCATCTATAGCGACTGCACCACCACCTGATCCAACAGATCCGCCACATGGGTGCGAACCATCAAGTCATTAGGGCGACAGGCCTGCAACCCCAGGGCGTCATCGGTAACAATTTTATAGGCCAGGGCGGTGCTTTCCGCGATGGTGCGATTGACGATGATATAGTCATATTCGTTGTAAAAAGCGATTTCGCCATAGGCATTTTGAATGCGCCGCTGATTTTCCAGGGCATCGGTACGCGGACGTGCCGCCAGCCGATCCCACAATTCCTGCATGGTGACGGGCAACAGAAAAATCGCGGTTAAATAGTCGGTTAACTCTGACCGCTTTTTAATCTGACGCATGCCCAGCGATTCGATGACCAACAGAACTTTTTGGCCAGACTGTAACTGCTGCAAAATATAGTCGGCGGGGGTGCCATAGTGGTTGCCGTGGATTTGGGTATGTTCCAACAGCTGGCCATCGGCCAGGCGGCGGTCAAATTCCTGTTGACTGATAAAGAAATAGTCGCGCCCATCAATTTCGCCAGGCCGCTGCTTTCGGGTGGTGACGGAGATGGATCGGTGGAGGGTGGGATCCAGCCGCAACAGCTCGCCCGCTATCGTGGTTTTGCCGCCACCCGACGGGGCGGACAGGATAATCAGCTTACCACCTTTGGGGGAACCATGATCAGGCACGGGCATCGGCCTCTAAAAAAAACTGGGGTGATGAACAGGCAAATCTTGGCGGACACTGGCTTAGCACCCTTAAGATACTATGGCTTATGCGACTTTTTAGAGTTTTAGGCAAGAAAAAGTTATCCTTAAGGGTTTAACGGGGCATCTTTATCGGTCATCTCTGGGGCGGTACTGCCCCATCCTCTGGCTTGCGACTTTCATTCGCGCCCTTGCTTTTGCGCCAGGCAGCGACATTGGTCAAATGCTCCTCATAGGTGTTGGCAAAGACATGACCGCCCTTGCCATCCGCCACAAAAAACAATTCACTGCCCAATTGCGCCTGCGCCACCGCCCATAACGATGCACGGCCGGGGTTGCCAATCGGCGCGGGCGGTAGGCCGTTGATGCGATAGGTGTTAAAGGGATGCTCAATGGCCAGATCCGCACGGGTCAGTGGCCTATCCATCGGCAATCCATCGCCAACCGCATAGGCTACGGTGGGATCAGCCTGCAACGGCATGTTACGCGCCAGCCGATTCAGATACACCGCCGCCACCCGCGCCCGCTCCTCAGGCTGGGGGGTTTCCGCCTCAACAATGCTGGCCAAAATCACCATATCCTTGGCGCTACGTAGGGGCAGCCCCTCACGCCGTGATGCCCAAATGGCCTGCACCACCTGCGCCATATCTTTTTGCATGCGGGCAACCAACGCTGGCCGCTTTTCGCCACGCCGATAGGCATAGGTTTCGGGCAGTAAGGTGCCCTCAGCAGGCTCAATGGTCAGCGCATCCGTCAATCCCTCCGCCTCCTCAAGCCGTTGCACCACCTGGCGGCTGGTAAAGCCCTCCACCACCGTGAACAGCCGTTGATACACCCGCCCATTGGCAATTGCATCGGCAATTTGACGACCCGTCTGCCCCGTTTTGATCTGATATTCCCCCGCCTTAAAACGTCGATGTTGGCCAAAAACCAGGCTGCTGGCCATAAAAGATGATTCACTGGGTACCACCCCCGCCTCGGTCAGCTGCTTGGCAATACCGCGTAGGCCGGTGCCGGGCGCGATGACAATCAACTGCTCCTCACCCATATACGGCACCCGCATATAGCCCAGCTGCAGCCCGAACCAGCCGAACGCCCCCATCCACAGCGCCATACCCAACAGTACCAGCATCCCAAAGCGCCATTGTTTGGCTTTTGGCATGGCCGCCCCCGTCTGATTCACGGCTGGCGAGGCGGGCGGTTGCAACAGGCTGTCGTTATCGGTCATCGATGGGGATTCCTTTGTTGGGCTGAATTGTGCCAGAGTGGGCAGGGCGTATCAATAGATTCGCTATCGGCCAAATGGCTTAACAGGCACAATGTTGGATAAGGGGCGGCGATAAGCCTATGCAATGGCAGGATAAGGCGATTGTGCTCAGCACGCGGGCGTTGGCGCAAACGGGGGTACGGCTGACCGCGCTGACCGCTGATCACGGGCGGGCGGCTGGCCTGTATCGCCCCAGCGCGCGCAAAAATGGTGGACGCTATATCCCTCAGGTTGGTGAGCTGGTAAGCCTGAATTGGCGGGCACGCCTGGCCGAACATTTGGGCAATTGGCAACTGGATCCCCTGCACAACCATTTGCCCTATACCCTGTCTAGCCCCCTTAAGCTTCAGGCGGTATCGGCCATGGCGGGCTTGTGCGAAGCCCTGTTGCCCGAACATCACCCCTATCCACAATTGTATGATGCCTGTTGCCGATTGCTGATTGACCTGGCACAGCCCGATTGGCCAGATTGGATTAACAGCTATGTGGCTTTTGAAATGACGCTGCTGCAAGATCTGGGGTTCCAGCTGGATTTGGGTCATTGTGCGGTCACAGGCACCACCAGCAATTTGGCCTATGTTTCCCCCAAAACAGGACGAGCCGTCAGCCTGGCGGGGGCGGGCGATTATGCCAGCCGCCTGTTACCCCTGCCCGCCCAAACCGACGCCCTTGCTTGGCTTGATCTAACGGGATTTTTCCTGCGTCGCTATGGCGCCGATGGCCGCCGCCTGCCCGCCGCCCGCGATGCCCTGTTGGCGATGTTGGGCGATGATGGCTTGCATGCCATACTTGCTTAGTTGGTCAGATTGCATTAAAACCAACCAATTGATTGGGTTATGCCATGATTCTATCTGTTATTGCCAAGGCAAAACGCGCCCTTGCCTTCCTATGGCCTGCAAAGCCCCGCCGCCTGGATTGCTGGCGCGGACAGGTGACCATCGCCGATGATTTTGATGAATTGCCCGCTGAGGTTGCCCCATATTTCCGCTAATAAGCTTTTGGGCTAGAGATTGTTTGTTGGCTAAATCGGTTGAAATTGGCGGCTGGTCGGCGCATAGTGGCGGCAACTGATCGGTTTTTCCCAGGTTTCCCCATGTCCCTACCAGCCGCTGCGTTCGAGTTGATATTAATGGTGTTGCAATTTATTTTTTCAGATTCTTCTGCCCCCGACCGAGGCAAATCCACCGCCACGCAGCCTGCAGCCAGCGCTCCGCAACAGGTGGCGCAACGAGTGGCCGTGGTGCTGTTCAACCTGGGGGGACCCCTAAAGCCCGCCGATGTGCGGCCATTTCTGTTTAACCTGTTTAACGACAGGGCGATTTTGCGCCTACCCCGCCTGCCCCGTTGGTTGCTGGCGCAGCTGATTTCCCGCCTACGGGCATCAAAGGCGCGCGGCATTTATGCGGGATTGGGGGGCGGATCCCCGTTGTTGGCCAATACCAGGGCACAGGCGGAGGCGTTGACGGCGGCGTTACAGGCGGATAGCAAGGC
>VEQJ01000096.1 GCA_018883285.1 Alphaproteobacteria bacterium | reverse complement strand
GCTATACCCCATTTGCTGCTTTGTAAGCACGGATGGCGCGTGGCCAGATTCCTGTTGCCGCCAGGCCAAGGCTTAAGACCAGCACCGTTAAGAACATGGCGATGCTGTTGTTAAACAAGGCAATGGCCAACAGGGTACCCAACAGCCAAAAGGCCAAATCCTGCAGGCTGTCGCGAAAGCTTGGCCAATTACCCCGTGGGCTTTGCAGAAGATCCCAGGTTTCAACCGCACCCGTCAAAATGGTGTTGATGGTAAACGCCCAAAACCATCCGCCATCCAACAACAGCACCAACCCACCCAGGGTTACCCCCAACATAGCGTGACCCAGCTGATTGGTGATCCAACCGTACCAATCCTCACCCTGGTCATCGGGTGAAGCCAGGCTGGATGCCACCAGCGCCCAAACATTAACCATTGGTCGATTCCCCCCGCGTCAGAAACAGTTTATCCATCACTGCGTCGGGGATACCCAACACCAGTTGCAATTGCCCGATGATGGGGTAATCGCGGCCAACCTGCACCATCGTGACCCAGGTAAAGGTGATTTTATCCCGCTCCCCCGCCGTCAGGGTTAGGCCGCCCGCGATCGCTTGGGCAACGCCCGTGGCAACGGGGGCGGGCAGGTTATAGGGGGCAGCCAGCAACTGCGCTGCAGTGGGCGTTCCCCCCGCGACCGCCGCATCGACAATCTGCTTCAGGGGATAGGGCAATTCCGCTTGCTTCACCGCCGCCAGGATCCCGCTGTAGGTCAGGATACCCATATTGACCAATCCCTGCTGAAACTCACCAGAGGTCAGGATGGGAAATTCGGGGGGTGGGGGCAAATCTGCCGCTTCGGGCGTGTTGCCCGCCGCTACCCACAGCAGATATTCCTGATAGTCGGCATTGCAACCGTCCAATGGAATAAAGGCATTATCAGAAAGGCGCTGAATAGAAATAATCTCGCCGAAATTCCTGTTTTTGATTAGTTTGTACATAACTATAACTCCGAAGAAGCAATCCAGCAGCCCGCCACCGCATTGGCGACTGCACTAGAAAAATTGATAAAATTTATTCCCCGTGTAGACGCACCACTGGATGTTGGTGTCCGTGCGGGGTATCCAGCCACCAGCTCACTGAATGTACCTGTAGGAGTGCTGAAGCTGCCATTGGTGAACGACAACGTGGGCACCGCCCGTTTGTCATTGGCAAAGGGTATAAACCCAACAGCTCGATCTCCCGTGTCTGCGCGGGTAGTCCAACTGTACACACCGTTAATGTCCCTAGCGGTTTCATAATACCGTTGGCATAAACTTAATTCTAAGCCGTAAGGTCGGGAATCGAATGCCGATGCGGATGTTGCGCGTTCAAGCTGAACACGTCCTATGGTGAAAGTCCCGCTGGTCTGTGCGCCAACAGACAGTTCAACCTCAATCCCCGTGGTCGCTGCCGAAGGGATAGATATTGGCACGCTATACCGTGTTAAGGTTGAATTGACGGTGAAGGTTCCCGTAGCTATCTGGGTGCGGGTTGGCGATGCAAGCGTGCCGAAAGTGTCGGCGGTGTTTGCGTACCACAGGGTGTAAGTCACGGTGGTTAGAAGTGAATTTGCTAAGTCCACCGACAAGGTTGCGGTTTGCCCCGCTAAATCCTGCGAATTGACCGCCTCAATCCGTTGGGCAAAACCAATCTTGGTTACGGATGCCGCCCCTGTAAATTGATAATTGAATTGGTTGGGCGATGTTCCCGCCACCCTTTGGCCAGTAACATTTGCGCCCGTGCAATAGCCATACCACCTGTCCACGCAATAGGCCAATGCTGCCGCAGCGGTGAAGGTTTGTGCCGCTCCAACATTCCTCTGATCAATGGTCATCGCGCCGTTGATGATGCGGTTTTTGAATCCGTTAAAAGACTGAATAGTGGCAGGCACAACCCCTTCAATCCGCTCGGTGGTGGCGGCGGTGATAACCAGGGTGAACAGGTCGCCCGCGGTAAAGATAACAGACAAGCCATTCGGCATGGTGATCCCACCGCCGTTGTTAACGGTGATGTTGCTGCCCGTGACGCGCACCCGAATCCGCCGTCCGATTAAGGCGGCGGGCGCGGTGATGGCGGTCACCGTTACCGCACTACCCGCCAGGTCGATGTTGTCGGTGGTGTTGGTGATGTCGGTGGTGGCCGCCGCGGTAATGGCGGTGGCGGCGGCGTAGGTGATGGCCTGCAGGTTAGACATGTTGGCCAGCGCGGTGGTGGCCAACAGCTTGGAATCCGTTCCCCCCCGCACGATGTCCGACACATGGGTGGTAGCGTTGATACCATAGAGCGTCACCCACTGCGTGCCGTTATATTGCTTCACCAGCCAGGGCGTGCCAGAGGTGTCCACCCATGTCAGCCCAGGATAGACCGTCGGGGGAGCTGTGTTGCCAGAATTGCCAGAAGCGATCGCAGCTAAGGCTAGATTCATATCCGCCCGCATTGCGCCGAAGCCCTGGTTATCCAAAACATAGTCGTGTTGTGCCATTGATACCTCTTAGGTTGATTGGCCAAAGCCCTTGGCGTGCCAGTCAAAGGTGCGGGAAACACCCGTGCCGACACTGTTGAAAAACTGAATCGTAAAGCCGTTTTTGGTGGCCGCCGTGATGGCATAGGTGTCGCCTGTTGCCATGTTTTGGGCGGCAATTGCTAAGGCGGGCTTTTCCTTAAACGGTTGTGCATAGGCGATGGTCAGGCCGCCTGCGGGGCAGACCACATCGTTGTTGACCAGCAATCGGTCGGGCATATCGATTTGCACCGACAGGCCGCTAACCCGCGGTGAATACAGCGGGTTGTTGGTCGACAAATCCAACTTAAAGCGATAAGCGCGGGCGGTGTAATCGCCAACAATAAACGGCTTCCATGCCGACCATACTGGCGATGCCAACGGGTTGTCGTTGGTGGTCGAAATATACAGCTGCGTGAAACAGGCATCATCGGGCGTGGTATCAAACAACCCCGCGCGGTCATCAAACAAGCCTGGCGCATCGTCAAACAGGTTGTTGGAAAAGTCGGCAACCCCCACGGTCAGGCTAGCGGTCAGGCGGCTGGTATAGACCGCCCCCAGGTCATAGGGGCTGGCGAACTGATAGCTGCCTGTGGCCAGGCGGGTGCCGTTATCGAACAGGCCTGTGCGGCTGTCAAACAAGCCCGCCACCGCATCAAACAGCTCTGCCGTATCCAACACCAGCCCTGTTGGCGACAGGTACACCCCCGTTTTGCTGCCGCCAAAGCCTGGGCTTTCGGTCAGGGTGGCAACAAAATTCAACCCGTCCAGGGCGTTGATGGTGCTGGTCACCAGCGCGGCATTGCTGCTGCTGCTATCCGATTCATCGACTGCCTTAATCAGATAGGTGCCAACCATGGCGGGCACGGCCACGCTGGTCGCTGTTTTGCTGACCTTTACCACCAGGTCGGTGGCACCCGCCCAGTTTGCCCCCACGGTCAGGGGGCTATAGCGCAACCAGTAATGGCTTAGATCCAGATCGGTAACCGCGTTCCATGACAGATAGGCCTGGCCATCGATGATGTTGACGGCAAAGCCTGTAACATCGGCGGGCGGCAGGATCTTGCCATAGATGGTGATGCTGGCCTCTAACCACGGGCTGGGGTTGCTTAAAAAGCCGTCCTTTGCCCGCACCCGCACCCGATACAGCCCCGCGCTGATGTTTTTGATGTCCAGCCCGCCGCCTGTTACCGTCCCCTGCGGCAAAAAGCTTTGCCCCGATGCCGCCAATTCCACTTCATAATAACGGGCGCGGGCATCAGGGCTGGGTTGCCAGCTGATGGTCACGCCCGCCTCAACACTGGCGATGCTTTGGTACAGAAACTCTTGCGAGGCCAGGTTCAGGGGCGGCTTTAACTGCCCCGTTTCCACCAAGCTGTTGGCGGCTTGGCTAAGGGTGATACCCTGCTCCACGCGGGCGTATTTGGTTTGGTCATGCAGCAGGGCGGTGATTTCAAACAGATGCGGTTCCAGCTCTTTTTTCGCCAACACACGAAATTGGCGGGGCGCAAGATTGCTGGCGGTGACCATCCACATCGCCCCCACCAAGGGGGTTTGGGCTAACGTGCTGGCCAGGGTTAGCACGCTGCTGCTGCCTGCGCTGTTGGTGATGGCGGCGGTGGCGATGGTGCCGTTGGGCAAGGCCACCGACAGGCTATAGCTTTGACCCGCCACCACCTCTATCGGGTTATCGACCGTGATGCTGTTGGTGGTGGCCGCCATAATCCGCCCCGCCATCCTGGCCGCCGCATAGTCGGGATCCTGTATCGCAATCACCTCACCAGGGCGGCAATCGGCGTAATCAAAGCCCGCCCGAAAGGTCACGGTTTGGTTTTGATTCTTTTCGGTATCCAGCAACCATTTGCCCAGCCGTATCGCCTGCGCCCTGCTGGTGCAGCCATAGGCCACCACATCGGTCGGCCGCCAACCGTAATTCTGAATGGCCGTGCTGTCCTCAACCAATTCGACCGCTGGCCGATAGCCATCGCTGGGGTCGTTCCAGGTCACCTGCACCACCGAATGGCGGGATTTCAGCGGCGTGCCTGCATAGACAAACAAGCCATCGACCACATTGGCGGGGCTGGCCAACCTGGTCGGGGTGGCGGGCGAATCCTGGGCAAAGGCCACACCCCCCGCCGACCAATAGGTCATCGCCCGCATGCTGGATACCACCAGATTGATGACCTGATAGGCATCGGCGGCGGTGGCAATCACCCCGTTAAAGCGAAAACGCGGTTCCAGCCCGCCTGTCCCATCGCTGACCAGCTCATCACAGTATTTGGCGATTTCATACAACCCCCATTTATCGACATTGGCGGCGGCGATGCTGTCGCCCAATCCCGCCCGCTTATCGGTCAGCAGGTCATAGACCACCCAGGCGGGGTTATCCGTCCAGGCGGACTTAAAGGTGCCATTCCACAACCCTGTGTAGGTACGGGCGATCGGATCATAGTTGATCGGCACCTTGATTATGCGGCCATAAACCTCATAGCCGCGGGCGGGGATGCCGCCCCCAAAGGCCGATGCCTGCACCTGCAACCCGACCATGGCGCTGTCGGGGTAAATCAGCTTTTGATCGATGACTTCGGTGTAACTTGACCAATACAGGTCGTTGTTCAGGGTGGTGGCGGTGCTGTCCGCCGTTATCCTGCTAAGCCGAATGTTCCATGGCGCACCCCCCGCGGGCAGGTCGATGCGATATTCCGCCTCATAAGGGCTGACGGTTTTGCCAGAAATCAGAATCCCCTCACTGGGGACAGTGGCCAAGGCCGATACAATCGAACAGCCCGTCAGGCGCAATTCATAAATGCCGCTGACCAGGTTGCTGACCGAATGGTTAAAGCTGTCGTCATTTTCCCTGGTGCTGCCCGATGCGCTGCCCATCATCAACCAGGGGGTGGTGCCCTGTTTGCGATATTCCACCGTGTAGCTATATTAACATTCTAAGAAAAAGGATGACTTTTGGGTGGGGAGATGGTATAAGGA
>VEQJ01000095.1 GCA_018883285.1 Alphaproteobacteria bacterium | reverse complement strand
GGATAGGTGGGAGCCGATGAAGCCTGGGCGCTAGCCTGGGTGGAGGCAACCTTGAAATACCACCCTGAACAACTTAGGCATCTAACCAGAACCCGTGAATCCGGGTTTGGGACCCTGCATGGTGGGTAGTTTGACTGGGGCGGTCGCCTCCCAAAGAGTAACGGAGGCGCGCGATGGTGGGCTCAAACCGGTCGGAAATCGGTTGTTGAGTGCAATGGCATAAGCCCGCCTGACTGTGAGACGTACATGTCGAGCAGAGACGAAAGTCGGTCATAGTGATCCGGTGGTCCCGCATGGAAGGGCCATCGCTCAACGGATAAAAGGTACTCCGGGGATAACAGGCTGATGATGCCCAAGCGTTCACAGCGACGGCATCGTTTGGCACCTCGATGTCGACTCATCACATCCTGGGGCTGAAGCAGGTCCCAAGGGTTTGGCTGTTCGCCAATTAAAGTGGTACGTGAGTTGGGTTCAGAACGTCGTGAGACAGTTCGGTCCCTATCTGCCGTGGGTGTTCGAAACTTGAGAAGACCTGTCCCTAGTACGAGAGGACCGGGATGGACGTACCTCTGGTGTATCAGTTGTCACGCCAGTGGCAGCGCTGAGTAGCTATGTACGGAAGAGATAACCGCTGAAAGCATCTAAGCGGGAAGCTTGCTTCAAAACGAGGTTTCGCCATTAGAGCTGTGGAAGACTACCACGTTGATAGGCTGGATGTGGAAGTAGGGTAACCTATGGAGCTAACCAGTACTAATTGCTCGATTGGTTTGTTTTTTCAATAGAATTCAATTTTTCAGTGTAAATGTTATGCGCACGGCTATATGCCTGTCGCCAATACATGACTGTATAAGCAGCTGATTGCATAATAAAATTGTTGTTAAGTCGTCGTCATAAGCGGCTTGGTTAAACGTCCTGGTGGTTATAGCGGAGGTGGCACCACCCGTTCCCATCCCGAACACGACCGTGAAACCCTCCAGCGCCGATGATACTTTGTCTTAAGGCACGGGAAAGTAGGACACTGCCAGGACTTTTAACCAAGCAGCGTAGGTGACGCCCCATTCAATTCGAGTCTAGCAATCTTACCGTCTTTACCCGATTTTAATCTCGTATCATATTCTGTATATTGCTGTCAGTGCATTGCTTCGATGGGAATTACTGTAGAGATTTGGGATCGTATTTGTTCTCGTCAATTTCTGGGCGAAAGGTGGTTTTGTATTTGGCCTTTTGCTCATCATTCAGAATAAAGTGATCGATAACAAAGGCGCGAAAAATAAGCTTGATAACCATCGAGCTGAAAATATAGACCGCGACCGCAATCAGGATAAAATAAAATCCCGCCCTTATCATCTCTACCTGTTCAGGCTCTAAGGCAAAGGGATTAACATCTTCCATAACAACCATCCTATTTTTCGACGCAACCACCTATTCAGTGTGACCGATGATTGTTTCAATCTAACGACAGTAAGGATTAAGGGATTGAAAGGTGGCTGCCTGCGTGTCACATCCTATCACTGGTTTTCAATTGCTTCGAATAAGTCCGTGCTTTGTATGAGCGTAGGTTCGCTATGCTTATAGGCCTGGACGATAACTGGTTTTGTATTTGGCTTGTTGTTCATCGTTCAAGATGAAATGGTCGATGACAAAAGCGCGAAATATCAGCTTAAGAAATAGGGATGTGGCAATGTAAACCCCGACGGCTGCCAGGATGAACCAAAAAATGCCGCGAATCATCTCAATCTGGGCGGGTTCTAAGGCAAAGGGGTTAATGTCTTCCATGGATAAATTCCTATGACTGTCGGTTGGCGTCACCTGCGCCATATTCTGTATATATGACAATTCTCCAATGCTTACAAGGCTGGTGCCATTTTCCCAAGCCTTTTGCCGCCTAACAAATGAACGTGAAAGTGCGGCACCTCCTGCCCGCCATTGCTGCCGCAATTGCTGATTAGGCGAAAGCCATGGTGATCCAATTCCAATTGCTGCGCCACCTCACGCACCAATTGCCAGAACTCCACCACCTCAACCGCGCTGGCCGATTGAGTAAAGCTGAGTAGGTCGGTGTAGGGCCCCCGCGGGATAACCAGCACATGCACGGGCGCCAGCGGGTTAATGTCATGAAAAGCCAGGGCATGGTTATTTTGTGCGACCAGTTTGACGGGAATCTCCCCCCGCACAATTCGGGCAAAAATATTGTTGGGATCATAAGGTTGGGGCAGGGGGGGGGTGGTCATCAAGGATCCTTTCGTCAGAGGGTAAATTCGGTGGGCGGGTTAGGGGCTGTGGAAATCTTCCTGGCTGGCCGCCAACAGCTGCTGATAGGCCAGGTTGCAGGCGGCCAATTCGGCGGGCGTGCCTAGGCCGACAATCCGCCCCGCCTGCAGAATCATGACTTGGTCGGCGGCCTCAGCATGCTTCAGATTGTGGCTGATGGTGATCATGGTACAGCCAGGCAGCTTATGACGCAAAGCCAGTTGCACCGCCGCATCATTGACCGCGTCCAGGGCGGAACCTGGCTCATCCATCAGCAGGATAAGGGATCGGCGCAACACCGCGCGGGCAATCGCCAACCGTTGGCGCTGGCCAACCGACAGCTGCATCCCCTTTGATCCCAATTGGGTGTCAAAGCCGTCTGGCAATTGGGCGATAAAATCTAAGCCGGCAATGGTGGCGGCCTGATCCAACTCAGGCTGGCTAGCGGTGGGGGCAACCAGCAACAGGTTATCCCGCATGCTGCCACTTAAAATTGGCGGCTCCTGCGGCAGCCAGGTTATCAATCGACGAAGATTGGTCAGCGGCCAATCCTGCAACCGTTGATCGCCTATCCAGATATGCCCCGCGCACGGTTGATAAAAGCCTAACAGCAACATGGCCAGGGTGGTTTTGCCCGCGCCCGATTGCCCGACAATCGCCAGGTTGCTGCCCGGTGCAATGGTAAAGCTTAGGTTGTCCAGCACCAGGGCGGGGCGCTGCTCATAGCGAAAATCGACTTGGTCAAAGCGAATGGTCGGCGGGCTGATCGCGGCGCCAGGGATCGCGACATTGGCAGAGATGGACAGGCCGTCAGGGATGATATCGGCGGGGCGCAGATGGGGGGCACCCAAATGGGCGGCAATCCGCTCAATACTGCCCGTCATCTTGCCCAGTTCGCTGTAACATTCACCCAGCCCCGCCGCTGCCCCCGCCAGCATCAGGGCGTAAAAGATAAAGGCGGTCAGGTCACCGTTGGTCAGGGTTTGCGCCGAAACCTGCTGCGTGCCCAGCCACAGCACGCCAACAATTAAGGCCGCCACCAACAACATGACCACCAGCACCAACAGGGCGCGGTACAGCACCATGCGGTTAATCAGCTGCTGGCGCACCCGTTGCAGCTCATCAAAATGGCGCACCACCGCCGCGGTGCAATCATAGGCCTGCAACATGCGAAGGGCGAACAAGCTTTCCTCTGCCAGCCCCTGCAGCCGCCCCAGCTGATCCTGCGCCTGGCGCGATAAGCGTTTCAGCGGCCGCCCCAACAGCACCAGCGGCAACAACAAAATCGGCAGCAGGCAGGCAACCAGCAGGGTTAGTTGCAGGCTGGTCAGCAACAACATGCCGCCACTGACCGCCAGCACCAAAATATGGCGCAGGGCAAAGGGCAGGTTTTGGGTGCAGCCGGTTTGCACCTCCGACACATCGCTGCTTAGCCGACTTAGCCAGTCGCCCGCGCTGGCCGAGGCCTGATCGGCGGCCTGGCTATTTAAAAAGCCGCTCATCAATCGGCTACGCAGGGTAATGGCCAGCTGTTCGCCCGCCCTGCCCATCAGATAAATGCGGCTGAAACTGGCCGTCGCCATCACCAAACTGGCCAGCATGAGCCCCAGCAGGCTGCGGTGCGCCGATGCCATGTCGTTGGAATGAATGCCGCTGTCGACCATGGTTTTCAGGGTGTGACCGATGCCTACGGTTGCGCCCGCCACCGCCAACATGGCCAGCGCCGATCCGATCCATGCCGCCCGTAGTGGCCACAGCCAGCTAAGCAACAACCGCCAGCTATCGGCCGATTGGTTGGGGCGATCTGTCAAAGGGGGCGGGGGTGGGTTAGCCATGTGGGGACGGGGTGTGAGGCAGGCTTAGGTCGGGCAGCTCCGCCAGCAACAAGGCCAACAATTCCTGGCTGGTGCGGGTCGATTGCCAGCTGGCCGATCCCGCGTCCCAGGCGAAATGCCAACCGCCACTGATGGGGGATGATACCCAGATTTGCTGGCTAGCGCGGTGTTTGTTGATGACGTACTGACGGCCGTTGGGCAGGGTGAGGGTCAACACATCATGCCCCCAATCGACCTCATAATCGCCCGCCGCCCCAGCCTGCTGATGCCTGTCCGCCATCGCCTCCAACCCTGTCAACAGCCGCTGCAAGGTTTGCTCAGCCCGCGCTTCGAAATTGGTGGGGGCGGCTTCTGCGGCGGGGGGGGTAGCGTGGCTGCCTGGCGCAGCGGCGGGCAGGGGATTGTTGCTGTGGGCGTTGCTATTGGTGGGGGCGGTCATGTCCAGAACAATCGGTAAGGGTAACTGCCCCCCAATATAGAAGACCCCCGCCAGCTAAGCAATTTGTTCGATTGGGAGGGGTAGTAACTACGTTGCAGATTGGCCTTGGGTTTGTCACTACCTCAGACTTAAGCCTGTGGTGGTTCACTCTTCATCTGGCTCAGCTATTATTTGCTGTTCATCAATGTCGAATGGGAATGTTCGTTGCGCATCCTCAGGCGGAAGATCAAGTTCATGTACTCCGATAGCTTTGATGTTCTTGCTAAATGCCAATTTTTTAAGATTTTCATCGTTGGTATAGATGGCGTTAGCATTATGAACCGATGCTATAGCGACAATCTGTCTGTCATATTTTACCTTTGTCCAAGGGGCATCAATACCATCTTTTTTGCCACGTCCCCCCGTTTGTGCTGCTGCTATCATCAAGGCTACCTCTATAGCAGCCACGGTGTCAAAGGGCTCAATTTTAAATGCAGCAGATTTGTTGAATTTTGTTACATAGTCAGGTGCTGCTGCACCAGATCTTACAAGAATTTCTGATAACACAGGTGTTGGGATGACTATCTTATTTTTTGATTTTCTTAGCTCTGATACCAAATAGGTAATGCGTTTTTCACAGTCAGTAACAGGCTGTCCTGTCGTAGGGTCTTGCGGAGCGGGTAGATTTTCTTGCAGGAGAAAAAGGAGGAAGTTTGAGTCGAAGACGACCATCAATCATCTCCGCGGATTTGTTGCAATTCTTTCCAAGGGTCAGATAGGGTTTCCCAGCCACTACCTTTTATAGCGCGTAAGTTTGCGACCGCCTCATCCAAAGGCTGATGATCAAGCTGCTCATAAGATGTGATAGTAAATTTCTTCAAAATCCATTCGCCATCTTCGTCGCGAATCCAACGTCCCGCTCCAGTAAGCCTTATCTCCGCGCCAAAAATGTAACGTGCAAGTTCTCTGGCCAAAGGTCGTGTCGCTTCGCACGCCATCTCTACC
>VEQJ01000094.1 GCA_018883285.1 Alphaproteobacteria bacterium | reverse complement strand
CAATATGCTGATCCCGTGCCATGGTTGGCGCCAGCTCGCACACCGCGGCCAGCGCGTGTGAGGGTTCCAACGCCGCCAAAATTCCCTCAGTCAGGGCGCATCGTTGAAAGGCCGCCAACGCCTGTTTATCGGTGGCGGTCATATGGCTTACCCGCCCCTGATCCTTCAGATAGGCATGTTCGGGCCCGACCCCAGGATAGTCCAGCCCCGCCGAAATCGAATGCGCCTCAGCAATCTGCCCGCCCGCATCCTGCAACAAATAGCTATAGGCACCATGCAAAACCCCTGGGCTGCCCGCGCTTAAAGTGGCGGCATGTTGGCGTTCCAACCCATGGCCGGCCGCCTCCACCCCAATCAGCTTGACGGCGGCATCCTGCAAAAATCCATAAAACAGTCCGATAGCGTTGGAACCCCCGCCGACGCAGGCCACCGCCGCATCGGGCAGATGACCCGTAGCCGCCTCAAACTGTTGGCGAGTTTCCAGGCCGATGATGGTTTGAAAATCGCGCACCATCATGGGATAGGGGTGGGGGCCCACCACCGATCCCAGGATGTAAAAGGTATCCTCAACATGGCCAACCCAATCCCGCAACGCCTCATTGGTCGCGTCTTTCAGGGTCATGGTACCGCTGGTCACCGGCACCACCTCCGCCCCCAATAGGCGCATCCGAAACACATTGGGCGATTGCCGCCGCACATCCTCCGCCCCCATATAAACGGTACAGGGCAGACCGAATAAGGCCGCCACCGTCGCGGTTGCCACCCCATGTTGCCCCGCGCCCGTCTCAGCGATAATGCGGGTTTTGCCCATCCGCTTGGCCAGCAGGATTTGCCCCAAACAGTGGTTGATTTTGTGTGCGCCGGTGTGATTCAGCTCATCCCGCTTAAACCACACCTGTGCCCCCCCCAGCGCCGCCGTGAACCGTTTAGCGTGGTACAGCGGGCTGGGGCGGCCAACATAATGCTGCAACAATTCCTCTAGCTCTGCCCAAAATTCTGGCTGTTGACGCGCCTCCAGATAGGCGGCCTCCAGCTCTAGCAGCAGGGGCATCAGGGTCTCGGCCACAAATCGCCCGCCATAGGTGCCAAAATGGCCGTTGGCATCGGGCATGTTCTGCCACCCCCGCCCAAAGCCAGGCGATGATGGTTGGGTAAAATAATCGACCAGAATGCCCATAATGCCGCCAAATCCCTGTGAATGAATCCCTAGTGCGCCGCGTTACGGCGATAGCCCCGTCAACGCAGCCGCCGCATTTTGCACGAAAGCTTGCATCATGGCCAGGTCTTTAACGCCAGGGTGCTGTTGCGGGTCGGCCTCAATCCCGCTGGCCACATCAACCCCATGCGGGCGCCCCAAAGCCACCTGCGTCGCCACATTCTCCGCTGTCAGCCCCCCCGCCAATAGCCAGGGCAAGTCACCCAGCGGGTTGGCCGCCACCCATTCAGCGGGTGATAGGCTATCCCCTGGCGACGGGATGGCCGCCCCCTGCCCCTTGGCGCGATCCAGCAGCAACCAATCTGCCAACCCCGCATAGGCCTTTGCACGCTCTGCGGTAACCGATTGATCCACCGCGATTGCCTTAATGATGGGGACGGCCAGCCCTTGCTGACTAAGGGCTTGGCTTATACCCGCCACCGCATCAGGCGTTTCCTGACCATGCAGTTGCAGCATGGCGGGTTGGGCTGCCCGTACCAGCTCCACCACCGCTGGGGCGGGCATATCGGCCACCACCAGCACCCCCGTTAAGCCATCTTGGCGTGCCGCTGCCAGCAATTTTGCCGCCTGTTGCTGATCAACAAAGCGTGGCGACTGCGGCACATGAATCACCCCCACCCAATGCGCGCCCGCCACCGCCGCCGCCTGCACATCCGCCAGCCGCATCATGCCGCACAATTTTATCGGGTGGGGATTGGTTGGTATGGTCTTCATTAGGACACCGTTGGTGGGGCGTTGGTCTTTGGCTGTAAAGATCGGCAGCCTATCATCTGCGCCCGCGGTGCAAAAGCCCCCGCCTTGGGCGACCATCCCACCACCAATTCAGCACAATACACATAGTATTCAGCATGTTAGCAGCCTGACTTGCCAAGCCAAAAGTTTTTTGATAAAGAATATGCAGCTATTGGTTAAATTTGGTGGAGATGATTTGTAACCTTATGGTGTTAGGCTGATACCCTAAATCGTTATCGGCAACACAACCAACCTAATTATTGCACAATATTTTTGGATTTTCATGCGATTTTTACGCCCCAAAGCGTGGCTAGCCATCATTCTGGGATTCTTATGCACCCCGCCGATGCCATCAGCCCTTGCCGCCGACAACTGCACCCCCTATTTAATTCAGGCGGAGCAGTATTATCGGATGCCCAGTGGCCTATTGCGGGCGATTGCCCAGGTGGAAAGCGGTGGGCAGTTTGGCTATCCCTGGGCTTGGGCGATTAACGATAACGGTACCCCGCGTTTTCCCCGCAGCTATGGTGAGGCTACCCGCCATCTTCGATCCTCTGATGGTGTTATCAAAAAGGATGTTGCGGTGGGTTGCATGCAAATCTACATGCGCTATCACGGCGATTATTTTAAGGCGCCCGAATGGGCACTGAACCCCTATTACAATGTTTGGTATGCCGCCAATTATTTGTACCGTTTGCGCCTTAAACATGGCAACTGGACAGAGGCGGTGGGCCGTTATCACGCCAGTGACAAAACCGCACAGCGCAATTATATTTGCAACGTTTGGGAGAAACTGAACCGCCTTTATGGTCTTAAGCCCAACAACAGCCGTAATTATTGTAGACAAACTTAAGGGCTGTTCCTAACCTGTTGGGGTTGATTGAGGCGGCAACGCCTTGTCATTATCCATACGGGTGCTCTTTACGAAAGGAACACCTCTATAACTTATACAGGTCGATTGATGCTATTAAACCTGCCAGCGTTGCAACAAACCCCCCTGACCACCCACCCCTTTCCCTATCTGGTCTTACCAGAATTTGTGCCGTCAGAAGTGGTTGCCCAGTTGGAGGATCAATTTCCCCCGATTACCAAGGCGGGGAGTTTTCCGGTCAGCACCCTTAGCTGCCCGCCCTTGTTCGACCAATTGATTAGCGCCCTACGGGGGCCTGATTTTGCCCAAGTGGTGGGCGAGAAATTGGGGATGGATTTATCAAACCTGCCCACCACCATCACCGTGCGCGGTTATTGCAGGGCGCGCGATGGCAAGATTCACACCGATCAACCCAGCAAGCTGGTCACCGTGTTGCTCTATCTTAACGGCGCTTGGGAAAACCCAGGGGGGCAGCTGCGTCTGTTAAATTCCCCTACCAATCTGGATGATATGATTCAGGAGGTGCCGCCCCAGCATGGTACCCTGCTGCTGTTCAAAAACCAACCCAACGCCTGGCACGGCCATCATTCCTTTACAGGGCGGCGGCGGGTTATCCAGCTGAACTGGGTCAGCGGCCAGGATGCGGTGCGCAAGTCGGAATTTCGCCACCGTGTGTCGGCTTTTTTCAAACGACTGCCATTCTAGCGGCTGTCTCCCAAGCCAATTTTTCCCCCTATTTAGGGCTGAATTTGGCAATAGCAATTTCCAAATTCTTGACAATTTCTTTGGCAATTGGATGGCTATCATTTTGAATTTTATGACGAGCAACCGCCCCAATCGCCTCTAGATGCAGCTTGATAATAGTCATGTTGGCCGCCGTTGGATTGACATTGGTGTATCGATACAGCGATCCCCCTAACTGGCCAATCATCGGATAGCCAAAGGTGCCTGCTTCCCCCTTAAAATTAAAGGCCGCCTGCATAATATCGGCAATCCCCTCATCCTGATTAAGGGTGCCATCTTGCACGCCATTAAAGCTTTCCCAGATAGTCACCAACTGATCTTCCACAATGGTGCAATAATCCTCCTTAAGCGCGACAACCGCATCATCAGCTTTGCTTAGCATTTCCGAAGGCAACCCCCCTTTACCAACCTTATCCTTAATCTTGTTTTTTGGATAAAAAATTTGGGCGGCCGCACTCAGAGTTGGAGCTTTGTTAAAAAGTTTCATGTGGACCTCTTTGTTGAGGGGGGAGTTTTTTGCTAGGCGATCCAACAATTCATCCTAACTGTAACAGGCTTTTGAAATTGTTAACAAGAGTCTATGGCGTCTTTGTATAGCTTCAACCGCTCGGTTGGCTTGGACTGTTGCCCCCCTGATCAACCCCCACCGATATCGGGGCGATTCGACACACACCCTTGTCTTTTTGCCTGCTTTTTTGCATGATAATCGGCTTAGTCCTTGTATTTTTTGCTGCCAGCCCTACAGCGTCACCCATAACCCTATTGATCAACGGCCATATCACAAAATCACGCCATACAATTACGCCATGCCCAGCAACCATTCCAGCACCACAACCCACGCGCCAAGCCCTAACACCATCGGGGATCTGGCGGCGCTTTGGCAGCGTGGCACCCAATTTTTGGGCTGTCGTTACGCCATCATGGGCGGGGCGATGACCTGGGTATCGGAACGCCACCTGGTCGCCGCCATCAGCAATGCGGGCGGCTTTGGCGTGCTGGCCAGCGGGTCCATGACCCCCGATTTGTTGCGCGCGGAGCTTCAGGCGACCAAGGCGCTGGCCACGCAGCCCTTTGGCGTCAACCTGATTGTCATGAGCCCGCATTTGGCGGGGCTGGCCGAGGTTTGTGTAGAGGAAAATATCGGCCATGTCGTGTTGGCGGGCGGCACCCCGCCCCAAGCGGTCATCAAACAGCTAAAGGATGGCGGCTGTCGGGTAATTGCCTTTGCCCCCGCCCTAGTGCTGGCCAAACGGCTGATCAGTCATGGCGTTGATGCCCTGGTGATTGAGGGGGCGGAGGCCGGCGGCCATATCGGCGCGGTTTCCACCAACGTGTTGGCGCAGGAAATTTTGCCGCAAATCAGCGAGGTGCCGGTTTTTGTCGCGGGCGGTATCGGGCGGGGTGAGGCGATTTTGGCCTATTTGGAAATGGGCGCGGCGGGGGTGCAGCTGGGCACCCGCTTTGTCTGCGCCAGCGAATCGATTGCCCACCCCAATTTCAAACAGGCCTTTATCCGCGCCCACGCCCGCGATGCCATGCCATCGGTGCAGGTTGATGAGCGTTTTCCCGTTATTCCCGTGCGCGCCATCGCCAACCAGGCTAGCCAGCGTTTTACCGCCTGGCAGCGGCAGGTGATTGACCGCTACCAGGGTGGTGAATTGGATTTAAAAGCTGCCCAGCTGGAAATCGAGCATTTTTGGGCGGGCGCCCTGCGGCGGGCGGTGATTGATGGCGATGTGGAAAATGGATCGCTGATGGCGGGTCAAAGCGTCGCCTTTGTTACCCGCGAACAGCCTGTCACCGAAATTTTTGCCGAATTAATCGGCCAGACCACCACCGCCTTGGCGGCACGGGGTGGCTAAATGTTTAGTTTCTCATTGTAGTGGTGTATTATACAGCGAACTGCGAAGGGAGGAACTATGGGACAAATTTTACACGCAAGGGCTACGACGACGCACCGCCAGCGAGCTTTCATACAGCAATCTGA
>VEQJ01000362.1 GCA_018883285.1 Alphaproteobacteria bacterium | reverse complement strand
GAGCCACGCTGACCACACGCTGGGTTTCACTCTTTTCGGTCAGGAAGCGGCCCAGGAACTTCTGGAACTCGCCGTACACGATCTGGTAGACCTTCTTGCCGGTTTCCGGGTACTGCTCAATCACCTGCACAATGCGCCGCACCTCAACCTCCAGCGCGCCACTGTCGCCCGAAGCGGCATTGAAGCCCATCACACAGGCCCCCATGCGGTCAATCAGGCGGCGCGCGCACAAAATTGGGTATTTGAAAGCCTGCTACTGGAGCAAGATGTTTTGGATGATGTGTTTCGTCGGGTAACAGGGGGGGATGGTCGTCATGCTTAACCGTCAAAAATTTCTCAGCGCGATAGGCAATTTTTTTGCCGATCCCGTGTTTGTGCTGATTCGGCGGGAATTGAACGCCTATTTTGCCAATGCCCTGGCCTATGTCTTTCTGATTATCTTTCTGGCGCTGGCCGGCACGATGACCTTTACCATCGGCAGTTTTTTTGAACGTCGCCTGGCGGATTTGCAGCCCTTTTTCCAATTTCACCCCTGGCTATATCTGTTGCTGATGCCCGCCCTGACCATGCGCCTTTGGGCTGAGGAGCGCAAGTTGGGCACGCATGAGCTGCTGTTAACCTTGCCCATCAACCTGTCAACCGCGGTGGCGGGGAAATTTTTGGCAGCCTGGTTGTTTGCGGGGATTGCCCTGCTGCTATCCTTGCCGCTGTGGTTCACCGTGAACTATCTGGGGCACCCCGACAATGGGGTAATCCTGGTCAGCTATCTTGGCAGCTGGCTGTTGGCGGGGGTAATGTTGGCGATGGGATCCGCGATGTCTGCCCTGACCAAAAATCAGGTGATTGCCTTTATCCTGGGGGTCTTTTTGGCCTTTTTGTTTATCGCCAGCGGATCCCCAATCGTGCTGGGCTTTTTGCAAAGCTGGGCACCCGCCTGGGCCTTGCATGGACTGGCCAACCTAAGCCTGCTGGATCGTTATGATCAGATGACTCAGGGGGTTATTGGCGTTGACAGCTTGTTGTATTTTGCCCTGCTGATTTACCTGTTCCTGCAGGCTACCATTGTAATCATCCACCTTAAGAAAACGGCCTAAGCGATGAAGTTTGCACCCTTTAGCAAAGCGATTGGCAATCTACCCAACCCAATGACCCTGCGGCAATGGCTAAGCCTGGTTATCATCTGCCTGGCGGTGTTTTTTGCTGCCCTGCCCTGGTTGCGGCTGGTGAAGTTTGACGCCACCGCCGATCGCCTGTTTACCCTTTCCTCTGGCACCAAACAGGTACTGGGTCGCATTGGTGAGCCGCTGACCTTTAAGCTGTATTATTC
>VEQJ01000093.1 GCA_018883285.1 Alphaproteobacteria bacterium | reverse complement strand
TGCGCAACAGCCAGCCGCCGCACCTCCGCCTGCGCCGCCAATCCCAATTTCCGTGCATCCCGCTTTTCCATCCCTCCTTATACCATCTCCCCACCCAAAAGTCATCCTTTTTCTTAGAATGTTAATATGCTTATTTACTTTTGTGACCCCTACGCCAGCTGGCAAAAAGGAGGAATTGAAAATACCAATGGTCGATTGCATCGCGAATTACCACGCAAAACTGATATAAAGAAAATTTCTGAGGAGGATTATCAAGAAACCATCTTAAACCATAACTTAACACCACGCAAAAGCCTCAACTGGCTCACCCCTCTTGAGGCCTTCACTCAAAATATCCACCTTGTTGCACTTCAAACTTGAATTCAGCGGCAATTGACTGCTGCGGCCAGAAGCACAATCAGGGCTTATGGGGTGAATAGGGGGTAAGGCGGCCTAGATAGCAACCTAGAGCCTAAAGGTTCCTTAAGGCAACAGAATAGCCCAAGGTCAAGGTGGTGGCCATAGACCAATGCACGTCACTGATAAAAAGATCGAAGCAACATCATGATCATCATGATGCACCAATACAGAGCTTACCTTTGTCGCTCTAGCGGTTTCTTTCCGTATCTGATAAAAATTTTTCTATTTCTTGTAATAAAGGGTCAATGTTTTTTTCAAGATTCGAAAAAACCTTTTGACTTGTCCAACGGTATCGATGTGAACTCTTATCAGAGAACCTATCTTGAACATGAAATTGTTCTTGATATACATCTATATACAAAGAACGATCAGGGTTTTCGGGATGATTTATTATGAGATAATTGTCACCGCCACGGTAATTGAATTTTAAAGATGTATTGGGCCATCTACTGCTGACAGATTCACATAAAAATCCCAAAAGTTCTGTATCGAATGTTTTTTGCGGAAGGCCACCATCTAAAGGTTCTAATAAAGGTTCTAAAAATTCTGTGCATTCAGTTAATAAAGATTCTGTTCTATTTTCTTGCGACATGAAAACGCTCCGAAGTAGATATTTTTATATAAATATACATCTTTTTAATGTTTTTTCAAGTGCAAAATGGTTTATTTCATCAAAAAATTCTAACCATGTTTGCGGCTGACGATCATTTGCTTAATCTGCCCAATCGCCTTGGCGGGGTTTAGACCCTTGGGGCAGGTTTTGGTGCAGTTCATGATGGTGTGGCAACGGTACAGCTTAAAGGGATCCTCCAGCTCATCCAACCGCGCACTGGTGGCCTCATCACGGCTGTCGGCCAACCACCGATAGGCCTGCAACAACACGGCCGGACCCAAATATTTGTCGCCGTTCCACCAATAGCTGGGGCATGAAGTGCTGCAGCAAAAGCACAAAATACATTCCCACAGCCCATCCAGCTCCGCCCGTTGCTCATGGCTTTGCAGGCGTTCTTTGCCGGCGGGGCTGGGGCTGTTGCTTTGCAGCCAGGGCTTGATGGAGGCGTATTGTTTGTAAGCGACGGTTAGGTCGGGCACCAAATCCTTAACCACCGGCATGTGGGGCAGCGGGTAAACCTTAACCACATCGCCTTTAACGTCATCAATCGCCTTGGTGCAGGCCAGGGTGTTGGTGCCGTCAATGTTCATGGCGCAACTGCCACAAACCCCCTCCCGACAGCTGCGCCGAAAGGTCAGGGTGGTATCAATCTCCCCCTTAATTTTGATTAGCCCGTCCAACACCATGGGGCCACAGCTGTCCAAATCGACCTCATAGGTGTCAATCTTTGGCGTAACCTCAGGCGTGTCAGGGTTCCAGCGATAGACCTGAAACTTTTTAATCCGCTTTGCCCCCGCGGGCGCAGCAAAAACCTTGCCCTTCGTGACTTTGGAATTGGCGGGTAGGGAGAATTGTACCATGGCGATTCCTATTGCTTAATAGACCCGCTTTTGCGGCGGGAAGGGCGAAACATCGTTGGACAGGGTGTAGTAGGGAACGGGGCGATAGGCGATGGTGGCCTTACCCGATTCATCAACATAGGCCAGGCTATGTTTCATCCAATTTTGGTCGTCGCGTTCGGGGAAATCGTCGCGGGCGTGGGCACCACGGCTTTCTGGCCGTTCGGCGGCGGAATGCATGGTGGCCACCGCCTGACCCATCAGGTTGCGCAGCTCCAGATAGTCAACCAGATCGGTGTTCCAAATCAGGGATTGGTCGCTAAGGCCGATGTCTTTTGCCTTAGTATAGACCTGTTCCAGCTTGGCCTTCCCCTCCTTAAGGGTGGCATCATCGCGGAACACGGCGCAATTGCTTTGCATCGCCTTTTGCATATCCACCCGCACCTCACCAACTTTGCTATCGCCCTTGGCGGCGCGCAGCTGATCAAAGGTGCCAATCGCCTTATCGGTAATTTCCTTAGACAGGGTTGGTTGGCGGCCATTCGGCTTAAGAATTTCGGCAGCACGCAGCGCGGCGGAACGGCCAAACACCACCAGGTCAAGCAGGGAGCTGCAGCCCAAACGGTTGGCACCGTGCACCGAAACACAGGCGGCCTCACCAATTGCCATCAGGCCAGGAACGATCGCATCGGGATTATCCTTAGTCGGGCGAATCACCTCAGCATGATAATTGGTCGGTATGCCCCCCATGTTGTAATGGACGGTTGGGCAGACGGGAATCGGCTCCTTCGTCGTGTCGACGCCCGCAAAAATCCGCGCCGTTTCCGAAATGCCGGGCAGGCGTTCGCGGATAATCTCCGCGGGCAGATGTTCGATGTGCAGCAGCATGTGATCCTTTTCGGGGCCAACGCCCTTACCCGCCCGAATCTCCATCGCCATGGCGCGGCTGACCACGTCACGGCTGGCCAAGTCCTTAGCCTTGGGGGCGTAGCGTTCCATAAACCGCTCCCCCTCCGAGTTGGTGAGATAGCCGCCCTCACCCCGCACCCCTTCGGAGATAAGGCAGCCCGCGCCATAAACCCCGGTTGGGTGGAACTGCACAAATTCCATATCCTGCAACGGGATACCCGCGCGCAGAGCCATCGCGCTGCCATCACCTGTACAGGTATAGGCGGAGGTGCAGGTGTAATAGACGCGGCCATAGCCACCGGTTGCCAGCACCGTCATCTGGGCGCGGAAAATATGGATGCTACCATCCTCCAGGCACCAGGCTACCACCCCGCGGCAGGCACCCTCATCATCCATCAACAGCTCCAGCGCGAAATATTCGATGAAAAAGTTGGTCTGATGCTTCAGGCTTTGTTGGTACAGGGTGTGCAGAATCGCATGCCCCGTGCGGTCGGCTGCGGCACAGGCGCGGCGCACAATCCGTTCGCCGTAATCGCCGGTATGACCACCAAAGGGGCGCTGATAGATCCGACCATCCTCTGTCCTTGAAAAGGGCACGCCAAAATTTTCCAGCTCAATCACCGCGGCGGCGGCGTTGCGCACCATATACTCAATCGCGTCCTGATCCCCCAGCCAGTCTGACCCCTTAACCGTGTCGTACATATGGAAACGCCAGTCATCCTGATCGACATTGCTTAGGGATGCGGCGATGCCCCCCTGCGCGGCAACCGTATGGCTGCGGGTTGGAAAAACCTTGCTAACACAGGCGGTTTTCAGCCCGGCCCCCGACATGCCCAGGGCTGCCCGCAACCCCGCCCCACCAGCACCCACGATGACCACGTCATAATCATGTTCAACAATTTTATAGGCAGCAACCATAACCCTAATCCCCTTAAAAAACCTTTGGGAAAACCCCTTAAGAAAAACCCAACCGCAATCCTATTTCAGCGCGACAAAAATCACCGAAAAGATCGATCCCACCGCCAACAACACCGTCAACCCCTGCACCAGCAACAACACCGCCCAACGGATGCAGGCGCGATGGATGTAGTCCTCAATAATGGTTTGCAGGCCAAGCGCGCTGTGATAAAAGCTGGCGGCGAAAAACAAAATCAGCCCAACCGCGTTGATGGGGTTTTTCAGCCAATAGACATAATTGCCAAAGGGCGTGAAAACCAACCCCAGCAGGTTGGCTACCAGCCAAAGACTAAGCACAATCAGCGCCAGGGCGGAAACCCGTTGCGCCAACCAATGATGGCTGCCCGACTTGGCGGAACCGAGATCGCGGGGACTACTGGACATTGGCATTGCTAAGCAGCTCCGACACAATTGATGAACGTTGAACAACATAGACCCAGGTGACCACCGTCATGGTCAAACTGGCCAACAGCACTGCCCAGCCAGAGGTGGTAACGGTCGACAGCTCAAACCCCTTACCTATATCCCAGAACAGGTGGCGAATGCCGTTGCACAGGTGGTAATAAAACGCCCATGACCAGCCCATTAACAGAATATAGCCATACCAAGTGCTCATTTGCCCGCGCACCAGGTCAAAGCTTTGCTGCCCGAATGCCGCTGAAATAATCAACCCCGCCAGCAGCAGCAGGCCAACCGACAGCGCAAAACCGGTAATGCGGTGCAGGATCGACAGCACAGAGGTTATCTGCGGGCGATAGATTTGCAAATGGGGGGAAAGGGGACGCATGATGTGCTCCTGCCGCTAAGCCTAGCTTTAAGAATGGGGCGATAATACCCCGATGGCGCCGTAAATCAAGCCCTGATTGTGGGTTTTTGGTGTCGCAGCCTCAGCAACGACCAACCCGTTATCCATACCTTCTTGTAAAGCAGCCCTAATGACCAGCCTTGTGCAGCTCCTCAATCGCCTCAGCCAGTTCGACCAGGCGCCAGGCGCTTTCGACATGCAGGTTTTCGATCATTTTGCCGTCAACCACCACCACGCCCTGCCCCTTATTGTTGGCATCGGCATGGGCGGCGATGATACGGCGGGCGTTGCTGACCGATTCGCTGCTGGGGGCGAAAATGCGGGTGGCGGTGTCGATGGTTTTGGGGTGAATCAGGCTTTTGCCATCAAACCCCAATTCCACCCCCTGCCAACAGGCGCGGGTAAAGCCATCATCATCGGTTAAGTCGACATGCACCCCATCCATAATCGACAGGCCATAGGCGCGCGCCGCCAACACCGCCATCGACAAGCTGGTTAACAGAGCCAGGCGGTCTTTGGACGGTTGCGCCTGCAAATCCTTGCTTAGATCCGATGTGCCCATCACCATGCAGCGCAGGCGGGGGGTGGCCTGGGCAATCTCCCGCACGTTCAGCACCCCTAGCGGCGTTTCAATCATCACCCACAGCGCGGTTTCCTCACGCAGGCCAGAGGCCAACAAAATTTCCTCAACCCGCCGCACCATTTCCGCGCTTTGAATTTTGGGCAGCAGGATGGCATGCGCCCCACAGCTGGCCACCGCCACCAAATCCTGATAGCCCCAGGGGGTGTCCAGCCCGTTGACCCGCACCACCACCTCACGCTTGCCATAATCGCCGGAGTTGGCCGCCGCAATCGCCTGTCGCCGCGCCACCTCCTTCATATCAGGAGCCACCGCATCCTCACAGTCAAAAACAAAGCCGTCGGCGTTCAGCGTTTTGGCCTTTTCCAGCGCGCGCGGGTTCGAGGCAGGCATGTACAAAACACGGCGGCGGGGGCGAATCGCAAAAGCCATGGCGGGGGGCAATCGTTTAAAAAGGGGTTGGGGAAATCGTTAGGGTAAGACGCAGATGGTGTATAGC
>VEQJ01000092.1 GCA_018883285.1 Alphaproteobacteria bacterium | reverse complement strand
GCCTTAACCCCGCCAGCCTGGCTGGATTCATGCCCGCCGCTACCATTCAGCCCATTGGCCGCGGAGCCGTAAATAGGGCGAAAGCCACAAGCCGCCAGATGCAGCATCAGGAGCGAGGCGACGACCGATCCTGCCAACCTATGCCACGTCAACCTGCGGACATCGTGTCTGGCCGCCGCCATGGTTAGGCGCACACCAGGTTTAACAATTTGCCAGGCACCCAAATTTGCTTGCGGATCTGGCCATGACCATCGCCATGACCATCCACTGCGGCCTGCACGGTGGATAGCGCCAAGGCGGCTTGCACGGCATCCTGCTGATTGGCATCGGGATCCAGGGTGATGACCCCACGCAGCTTGCCATTAACCTGCACCGCCACCTTAACCTGCGTCTGCTGCAACAAGCTTGCATCATGCTGCGGCCAAGGCGCCTGGGCGGCCAGCGCGGCCTGATCCGACAGCCCCAACATCGCCCACAATTCCTCAGCCAAATGCGGCAACAGCGGCGCCATCAGCACCAAGCTGTTGGCTAGCATGTCGGTCATCTCATCCGCCGAGTTACCACCCCCCAACAGCTGGCACAGGCTGGTGCGATGATCCTCAAACAAATTGGTCAGGGTGCGCAGGCTGGCCACCGCCCGATTGAATTGCAAATCCCCCAGCTGCAGGGTGATATCGCGAATCGCCTGATGCAGGGCAGGGCGCAAGGTGTTTAGCGTCGTGTTTAGAGTCGTGTTTAGAGTCGTGGCCAACACAGCGGCCGCGGCATCGGTTTTCGCCGCCTGCACCGCCTCATGATTCTGCCCCGCTGATCCCCGTATCGCCGCTGCAAAACCACGGTACAGGCTGTACAGGCGGCCAATATAGCGGGCACAGCCATCAATCCCCGCCTCTGACCAATCCAGATCGCGGGCGGGCGGCGTGTCGGAAATCATGAACAGGCGGGCGGCATCGGCGCCATAGCGGCCAATCAGCTCCATCGGATCAATGGTGTTGCGCTTGGACTTGCTCATTTTTTCTGAACGACCAACCCGCACCAGGCTTTGGTCGTCACGCTTTACCACCTGGCCGTTGGCCAGTTTTTCCACCTCCTCAGGGTACAGCCATTGGCCAGCCTGATCCTTATAGGTCTCGTGGCACACCATCCCCTGCGCCAACAGCGCCTTAAACGGCTCGGCAAAGTCTATCCAGCCGCATCGTTGCAGGGCGCGGGTAAAGAAACGGGCGTACAGCAGGTGCAAAATCGCATGCTCCACCCCGCCCAGATATTGATCGACGGGCAACCAGTATTTGACCGCTGCCGCATCAAACGGCTCCGCCCCCTGCGGGCTGGTGTAGCGCAAAAAGTACCAGGAGGAATCGAAAAACGTATCCATGGTATCGGTTTCGCGGCGGGCATCTCCCCCACATTGCGGGCAGGTGGTCTTAGCCCAGGTCGGATGGCGCACCAACGGATTGCCCGGCTGGCTGAAATCGACATCATCGGGCAGGGTGACGGGCAGCTGGTCGGCGGGCACCGGTTGCAGGCCGCAGGCGTCGCAATGGATGAAGGGAATCGGGCAGCCCCAGTAGCGCTGGCGGGAAATGCCCCAGTCGCGCAGCCGCCAGGTTCGCACCGCCTTACCCTGCCCCTGCTGCACCAACGCCTCAATCGCCTTGGCCTTGGCCGCCGTGACCGCCATCCCATCCAACCATTGCGAATTGACCAGCACCCCATCCTCGCTAAAAGCGGTGGCGGTGCCGACAATATCGGGCAAATCCCCCTTCAACGGCGCCACCACGGGCAGGACGGGCAGCTGATAGGCCAGGGCAAATTCCAAATCGCGCTGATCATGGGCGGGACAGCCAAAAATTGCCCCCGTGCCGTAATCCATCAACACAAAATTGGCGATGTAGATGGGCAGCTTGCGCCCGCCATCAAACGGATGAACGGCATAAAGACCCGTGAAGTGGCCTTTTTTGTCCAATTTGCTGACATCCGCCTCTTTAGTGGCGCCCAGGCGACAGTCGGCAACAAAGGCCGCGACCGCTGGATCACTTTTGGCGACCGACTGTGCCAGCGGATGATCCGCCGCAATCGCACAGAAAGAGGCACCAAATAGGGTATCGGGTCGGGTGGTGAAGACAGCAAGGGTGTCATCGCGATCGGCTAGCTGGAAGGCAATTTCTGCGCCTTCTGACAGCCCCAACCAATTCTGCTGCATCAACCGCACATTATCTGGCCAGCGATCCAGCTGCTGCAGCCCGGCCAGCAGGTCGGGGGCGAAATCGGTAATCTTCAGGAACCATTGCGCCAGCTGCCGCCGTTCCACCAGCGCGCCACTGCGCCACCCGCGCCCCTCAATCACCTGCTCATTGGCCAGCACGCTGTGATCCACCGGATCCCAATTGACATAGGCCTCCTTACGGTACAGCAAGCCAGCCTGGTAAAAAGCCAAGAACAGCTTTTGCTGCTGGGCGTAGTAGGCGGGGTCACAGGTGGCAATCTCCCGCGACCAATCATAGGAAAGCCCCAACCGTTGCAGCTGCCCGCGCATGGTGGCGATATTTTGCCGCGTCCACACCGCAGGATGCACCCCCCGCTCTAACGCGGCATTTTCGGCGGGCAGGCCAAAGGCGTCCCAACCCATCGGGTAGAGCACGTTAAAGCCCTGCGCCCGTTTGAAGCGCGCCAGCACATCGCCAAAGGCATAGTTGCGAACATGCCCCATATGAATTTTGCCAGAGGGATAGGGAAACATCTCCAGCACATAAAATTTCGGCTTAGCGGCATCGGTGGTCGCGGTGAAACAACCCGCCGCGTGCCAGGCATCCTGCCACCGCGGTTCGGCGGCGGTAAAGTCATAGCGTTCCGCCGCTGTCGTCATGCCAACCGTCACCGCCTGCCCCCCCCTGCTATTTGTCGTAGGCGGCCGCAACCCGCAGCTCACGCGCGCGGGTTAGGATAGCGTTTTCCAGATCGCTAGCGGTCTTGGGATCGCTGGCCGCATCTTGCCAGGCGCCATCCGCCTTATTTCCTTGCCGTTTTTGGCGAAAAACGCTAACCCGCACCGCATCGCTACGCAGCTCACTGCTGGTGATATAGACAGTCAGTTTCAGGCGCTCATTCGGCGCCTCCGCCAGGGTTGTCCATTCGGTCAGGATAACGCCGCCAAAGGGATCGGTGCTGGCCAGGGGAATGAAGCTCAGCACGTCCAGCGAGGATTGCCAGAGAAAGCGGATGATGGGCAGGCTGTCTTCGCCCTTTTTGCGGCCACCGCCAAACAGGGTAAAGCCATCATCGCCCGTCAAGCTGCCATGCGGGCGCCGTTGCGAATCAAATTCGGGATAGGATTCCTCGGTCTTAACCCCGCTGCAAGCGCTCAACGTCAGCGCCGCCATCAGCGCCAGCATCAGGGCGCGGCCACGGCCAGCAACAGCCCTTTCCCCAACAGCGCGGCAAGCCAAGGATAGAGAGGAAAACAATTGAGAAATCAGGCGATTCATTGCAAACAGTCCAAGTAAGTTGAGGGCAGCGAAGCGCCACCTTAGCCCAACCCCATCCAAAAATCCAGGCCTGGGGGAACGCTGTGTAGATTAAGAATTTTCAAAAACCTTCTTAGCCATAAGCCAGAAGGTTTAGGAGGGTATTAGAAGTCCAGCTTGGTGCCCAAAACGAACACGGTGCTGTCATATTTTCTGCTGGTGTTGGTACCAGACAGGAACTGAGCTTCGGATTCGTAGTTCACGAAATCGACTTCAGCAAAGGTGCTGAGGCCAGGAGCCAGCTCATAGGTACCGCCCAAGCCAACAACTTGCAATTTGTTGTTGTCGGCATCGGTCACATCACCCTCGGTTTCGGCGTTCAGGTAGTTAACCCCAACGGCGAATGGGCCAGTAGCGTATTGCAAACCAACGTTGTAGCTTTGAGCCGCATCGTCATAGGTTTGGGTTGCTTTACGCAGACCGCTTTCACCGTCATAGGTGTAACCACCGCCCAGGGTAAAGCCCTTAAAGCTACCGCTTAGACCAACGTTAAAGGAATTCAGATCCTCACGATCGGCATTGGCCGTGGTGGTTTTGACAGCTTTGGCGTAGTTGTAACCAAGGCTGGCACCCAGACCCAGACCGTTGTCGAATTTGTAGCTGTAGTTCGCAGCCGCTTCGATCAGATCTTCATACTGGTTCCACAGAGCGGGCGTACCACCAGAATAGCTGGTGTACTTGTCACGGCTAACACCGGTCAGCTCATCACCGACTTTAGGAGTGTAGCTGAGACCCAATTGGAAACCAGAAAATTTCGGGGTCAGGTAGGTTACCTTGGTCGAATCTTCGTAACCTTCCAGACCGGATTCGGTCAGGGTTGGTTTGTAGCTGTTGGCCAGACCGCGGAAGTAAAAACCTTCGGCAGAACGGTTCAGGTTAAAGTTGGTGGTATCATCACCAACATTGTTGATCAGCAGGAACTTTTGATAGTCACCCGCAAAACCACCGGTACCAAAACCGGTTGGGGCGGTGACGGTCAAACGGTTAGAGGCGCTGTTTTCATCGCCCAATTCAACCCGACCCCATTTACCGCTTAGGTAGGTAACGGCCTTGTCAAATCCGATGCTGTCTTGACGAGCAAAAGTTGAAGATCCAACGAAATCAGACTCGGTGTCCAACTCGATTTTACCACCATACACCAAGCCGTTGCTGGCTTTGCCTTCGGCGCCAACGACAACATTCGGGTTGCTGGTAAAGTCGTAGTTGCGGTAGTTGCTGTCGAAGTCTTCGTCGGCAAAGCCGGCTTGGAACTCGACGCTGCCGCCGACGGTGACTTTTAACGGATCGGCATTGGCCGGTGCGCTAAGGGCAATCACGCCCAACAGGGCGGTGGTTGCGATAAGAACTTTTTTCATCGTTTCCTCATTCGATGTTTGAAAGAAATGCCACCTGCATTACACAGAAAGACATAGCTACATCATGACCACCCACACCCAACCTGCAACACCCCACCCCGCCCCAGCGGTGTTTTTTTGCGACAACTGTTGCAATGATGCAACAAAGTTCCCGCCGGCATCCGTGTTGTTGCGCGCCCGCCGCATTTCGTACCGTCATTCCCACGCAGGTGGGAATCCAGCAATCGGTCGCCGTATAACCTGGCTTTTCCGCCACATGGATCCCCGCCTACGCGGGGATGACAATGGAGAGGTGGAAATGGCGGGGGTAGGATGACACCTGAGAAGCGGCAAAGATGGAGGGTAGGATGATAGCGGCGTGCGGGAATTGGTTGGCCTGTACCCACTTCACAATGTCATTCTCCCCGTACCAAGGTCGTCATCCTCTGCGAAGGCAGAGGATCCATGCGATGCTAGGGCAAGTAAAGGCGGCAACAGGTTGTCAGACTCCCGCCTACGCGGGAGTGACGACCTTTTTTGTTGCTCCGTCATTGCCACCACTTTGCCGTCATTCTCCCCCCAAGAAATTTAAATGTTGGGGAGAATCTTAAATCCTAGCCGTCAAACAAGCGGCGCGGGGAGTAGGGAGATCCTACCCACAAGGGGTAGGATGACAGTGGGGCGGTGGAAATGACGGGAGGTAGGATAACAGTGGAGAGGCGGGGATGACACCTGAGAAGCGGCAATGACGGGGGCAGGATGACAGGGG
>VEQJ01000361.1 GCA_018883285.1 Alphaproteobacteria bacterium | reverse complement strand
CCATCACCCTGGCCATCGGCAGCGTTGCCAATTCGGGCGGCATCCCGATTGAGGCGGCATCGCTGGCCATCTTGCTGGCGCTGACCACCAATATGGTGGCAAAATTGGTGCTGATTCATCGGGTGGGCAGCGGCCGTCTGTTGGCCATCTGCGCCCCGATTTTGATGCTAATGCTGGCCAGCGGCCTCGCCGTTCATTGGTGGAATCCGCTGGGGTTCTGAGTGTTCCCCTCTTACTTTTGCCCTAGCCGTGCCGCCAATCGAATCGCGGCGATCAGGCTGGCAGGGTCGGCCAACCCCTGCCCATCATCCCCTAGCGCAGCGGCAATATCCAACGCTGTCCCATGATCGGGGGAGGTGCGGACGATAGACAGCCCCAGCGTGACGTTGACCGTCCCGCCAAAATCCAGCGTTTTGACGGGCGTTAACCCCTGATCGTGATACATCGCCAGCACCGCATCATAGCGTTGCCTGGCCGCCGCATGGAACAAACTGTCGGCGGCAAAAGGCCCTGTTACTTGCCAGCCCGCTGCCTGCAATTGCGCGATGGCGGGGATGATGATCGCCTTCTCCTCCCCCCCCAACTTGCCCTGCTCCCCCGCATGGGGGTTCAGCCCTGCAACCGCCAAGCGCGGCTGCGGCAGGCCGAAGCGTTGCTGCAAATCCTGCAGCAGGGTGGTGGCGGTCTGCACCAACCCCGCCGTGCTTAACGCCGCAGACACCTGGGTTAGGGGCAGGTGAATGGTCGCCAACGCTACCCGCAACTGATCATTGGCCAACATCATCACGGCCTGCCCCGCCTGCCCGCACAAATCGGCGATATAGTCGGTGTGCCCCGTGAAGGAAAACCCCGCATCCATCAGGGCAGCCTTGTGAATTGGGTTAGTCACCATGGCTGCTACTTGAGCCGCCACTTGCCCACCCTGGCTTAGGGTTACGGCCTGTTCGATGGAGGCAAGAACCGCGGGGGCGTTAGCGGGATTCAGCTGTCCCAAAACTACCGGTGCCGCCAGTGGAACAGGGAGAGCCAGCACGGGCAAGGCTTTATCAAAAACCGCAGCGGCCTGCTCCACGTCCGTAATCCCTTGCAGCGGCACAGCCAAGTTGAAGCGCTGCGTCAGTGCCTGCAACCGCGCCAGATCGTCAATCAGAAAAAAGGGCGGCAGGTCAGCGCGCCGTCTTTGGATCCAAGCCTTTAGGGCGATTTGCCCGCCGATACCAGCGGGCTCCCCCATGGTGACGGCGATTGGGCGGGGCATGGTAGGCTAAGCCTTCTGCCACTGCGGCGGCAGGCGATCTTGACGCAACAAATCCTCCACCGTTTCACGCACCATCACCA
>VEQJ01000091.1 GCA_018883285.1 Alphaproteobacteria bacterium | reverse complement strand
GTGCCAGTGAGGTGTTGGTGCAACGCGTCACCATGTTGCTGGGTCATCGGGTCATGGCCTTTTTCCTAATCGGTCTGTTTTTATCCTCTATCAGCTGGCTTATCACGGTTTTGTTTTGGACATGGCTGGTGTTGTATTTTTCTCTTTGCATGCGGGCGGCGCGCAAGATTGCCCCGCTGGCTAAGGCCTATGCGATGCAGGCCAGCAATCTGCGCGGGCAGGTGGTGGATGTGTTTAACAACATGGCGACGGTTCGGCTGTTTGCCCGCCAGGATAATGAGCAGCAGCGGCTGGATAGCTTTAGTCAAGCCGAAATGGCCGCGCAACGGGCGGTGATGCGTGCCCGCATTCGCCTTAAGCTTGTGCAGGGGATGTTCACCATTATCCTGGGGACGGGGCTGTTGGCTTTGTTCATCCATGGATGGGGCAGGGGGTGGGTCACGGCGGGCGATTTCGCCCTGTTTTCCACCTATCTGCTGTACGCGGTCAACCGCAGCTGGGAAATGATTGATGAGCTGATTTTGCTGTTTGAGGAGATCGGCAATGGCCAAGATGCCCTTAGCCTGTTGATTCAACCGCATGAGGTGCGGGATGTTGCGGGCGCCCCCGATTTGGTGGTCAATCGCGGTGAGATTGTGTTTGACAAGCTGACCTTTGGCTATCGCCCCAACAATCCCATTTTCCAAAACTTAAGCCTGGTAATTCCCGCCGGGCAAAAGGTCGGCTTGGTTGGCTATTCGGGGGCGGGCAAAACCACCCTGGCGCATTTGTTGGTGCGCCACAGCGACCCACAGCATGGCCGCATTCTGATTGATGGCCAGGATATCGCCCAGGTTACGCAGGCCAGCCTGCGCCGTCAAATCGCCCTGATTCCGCAGGATCCCACCCTGTTCCATCGGCCGTTAATCGATAACATCCGCTATGGCGCTTTGCAGGCCGACGATGCCGCGGTGAAGCAGGCCGCCCAATCGGCGCAGGCTGAATCCTTTATCTTGGCGCAGGCCGATGGCTATCAGGCACAGGTGGGGGAACGCGGCATCAAACTGTCGGGGGGGCAGCGGCAACGGATAGCCCTGGCGCGGGCGTTGCTAAAGGATGCGCCCATCCTGCTGTTGGATGAGGCGACCTCTGCTCTGGATTCCGTTACCGAACAGGCGATTCAACAAAGCCTGCAAAAGCTGATGCAGGGGCGAACCACCCTGGTCATTGCGCACCGCCTGGCCACCCTGGCCTTCATGGATCGCATTTTGGTGTTCGATGGTGGCGCGGTGGTGCAGGATGGCACTCTAAGCCAGCTGTTGGCTGAGCCAGGCCCCTTTAGCCAGCTTTGGCACATGCAGGCTGGCGGATTCCTTCCCGCCCATACCGATCCTGAATCAGAAGCGGGCAGTTAGGAATTGTTCCGATGGCTGTTAAGCCTACTTCGCCCACCAGGTGTCGGGAAAGCCAAGGCCATAGGTTGGGCTGATGGCGGGGCGGTCAAATTTGTTCCAATAGGCAACCCGAAAGGCGGGCAGGTGCCAATTCGGGATCACGTAATAGCCCCACAGCAGCACGCGATCCAGGGCGCGGGCGGCGGCGGTCAGATCCTCTAAACTGTTGGCTTTAATAATCTCATCAACCAGCGCATCGACCACGGGGCTTTTGATGCCAACGCTGTTGCGGCTGCCAGGCTGATCGGCGGCGGCACTGCTCCAATAATTGCGCTGTTCATTGCCAGGGCTAAGGGATTGTCCCCACCCCTCAACCGTCATGTCAAAGTCAAAATGTTGCATCCGATTTTGATATTGCGCGCTATCCACCGTGCGGATGGTGGCCTGCACCCCGATTTTGCGCAGGTTGTTGGCAAAAGGCTCGCTGACCCGTTCAAAGGCTGGGTTGGACAGCAGGATTTCAAAGCGAAAGGGTTGCCCCGTGTCGGCCTGTTGCAGCTGGCCATCTCGCACCACCCATCCCGCCTGGTTCAACAGCTCTAAGGCTTGGCGGATGGCATCGCGGTTAAATCCGCTGCCGTCATAGCGGGGCACCTGAAACGCCTGGCTGAACAGGGCAGGGGGCAACTGGTCACGCCAGGGGGTCAGCAAGGCCAACTCCTTCCCCTGTGGCAAATCGCTGGCCGCCAGGCTGGAATTGCTGAAATAACTGGTGGATCGGGTATAGGCGCCGTAAAAAAGCTGTTGATTCGCCCATTCAAAGTCGAACATCAGCCCCAGGGCTTGGCGCACCCGTATATCCTGAAACAGCGGGCGGCGGATGTTAAAGGCAAAGGCCTGCATCCCCTGCGGCAACTGGTGGGCGATTTCCGCCTTAATCACCCGCCCATCCTGCACCGCGGGAAAGTTGTAGGCGGTTGCCCACTGCTTGGCCATGTTTTCCTGGCGAAAATCGCTTTGCCCCGCCTTAAACGCCTGAAACTCCGCGGTCGAATCGCGGTAGTAGTCAAAGCGCACCCGATCGAAATTGTTACGGCCACGATTGACGGCCAGGTTGGCTCCCCAATAGTTGGGCACCCGCTCATACACCATGCTGCGCCCCGGATCCACGCTTAAGACGCGATAGGGGCCATTGCCCAGCGGCGGGGTCAGGGTGGTTTGGTCAAACTTGTTTTGCTGGTAATAGGCTTTTGACAGCACCGGCATTTGACCAACAATCATCGGCAATTCGCGGTTTTGTGGGTTGGTCAGGTCAAAGCGCACCACCCGTTTGTTCAGCGCCACCACCCCCGCCACATCCTTATAATACACCCGAAAGCTGGGGTGCCCCTTAGTCTTTAGGGTCTCAAAGGTGAACACCACATCCTCGGCCGTTACGGCGCTGCCATCATGAAAGGTCGCCTGGGGGCGCAGGGTAAAGGTGACGGCGCGGCGATCGCTGGCCACCTCCACACTTTCGGCCAGCAGGCCATATTGGCTGAACGGTTCATCGGCTGAGGCGGTCATCAGGCTGTCGGTGGTCAGCCCCAACCCATCGGCGGCCTGCCCCTTAAGCAAATAGGCGTTAAGCGAATCAAAATTGCCCAGGGCGGTCATCCGCACCTCACCCCCCTTTGGCGCATCGGGGTTCACATAGTCAAAATGTTGGAAATCGGCGGGATATTTTGGTTGGCCATATAGGGCAAGGCCATGTTGCGGCGCGGCGGTGGCGGGGGGTGCCGCTGTACCCAACGTCAGCAGCAGCAGGAGCAGGGTTAAGCCAGCCAGCCGCCCTAAGCGCCCCTTAGGCATTGGCGATTGCATCAACGCTGCCATCCTGCAACACCGCCAGGGCTAGTTGGTGCAGATCGGCATTGGCGGCGGCCAGGGTGGGGGCAGGGCCCGTGGATAGCGTCAATTCCTGCCCGCGCCAATCGGTGATGACGCCGCCCGCACCGCGCACAACGGGCACCAGGGCGGCATAATCGTGAACTTGCATGCCTGGCCCCTCGGTCACCAAATCCACCCAACCACTGGCCAACAAGCCAAAACCATAACAATTGCCGCCAAAACTGGTCATGCGGCATTGTTCATGCAGGCGATAAAAACGCTCTCGATGGTCAGGTTTGTAATAAAAAATGCCCGTGGTGGACAAAATCGCCTGATCCAGGACGGTTTTATCACTGGTGCGGACGGCTTGGCCATTAAAGCTGGTGGGCTGGCCATCGATGCCCAACCAACGTTCGTTGTTGATTGGCTGATCAATAATCCCCAACACGAATTGCCCCTGATACGCCAGGCCGATTAGGGTGCCGAACATTGGCTTGCCAACCATAAAGGCCTTGGTGCCATCGATCGGATCCAAAATCCATTGCCAGTCCGCCCCCGAATTCTCTGTGCCATATTCCTCACCAATCACCCCAAAGGCGGGATCGGCGGCCAGAATCAGCCCGCGCATCACCTCCTCAGCCCTTTTATCGGCGATGGTGACGGGCGATTTGTCCGCCTTTACCTCATTGGCGGCATTGGCGCGGAAATAGGGGCGAATCACCTGCCCCGCGGCATCGGCCAACTGGTTGGCTAAGTCAATATAGGCGGGGGGGACGATGATCTGTTGCATGGGGCGATTCTAAAGAACCGCAAGGCATCATGCAAGGGTGGCGAGGGTAAAAAGAGACTGGGGCAGGGATAATGGTGGCAACAGAAATTGGCTGGCTGCATCAACATCACCATCACCATCACCATGTCATTCTCCCCCTTGTGGGGAGAATCTAAGCGGCGGTGACGCTTGTGAAGCGGTTAGGATTTGAGATCCTACCCAACATTTAAATTTCTTGGGGGTAGGATGACACCTGAGAAGCGGCAATGGCGGGGGGGGTAGGATGACAGCAGAGAGGTGGCAACGACGGGGTTAGGATAATAATGGCGTAGCGAAATTGGCGGCGATCTCCCCGCATCATAGGTCGTCATCCTCCGCGAAGGCGGGGGATCCATGCCACGGTACGACCAGGGCAGGCGGTGACAGGAGGCTGGATCTCCGCCTGCGCGGAGATGACAGCAGGCTGCGGGAATTGGCTGGCTATACTCACATCAGACTGTCATTCTCCCCCCCAAGAAATTTAAATGTTGGGGAGAATCTCAAAACCTAGCCGTCGCACAGACGGTAGTGTTGCATGGATCCTACCCACAAGGGGTAGGATGACACCTGAGAAGCGGCAATGGCGGGGGGTGGGTAGGATGACAACAGAAGGCGGTTAATCATCCAGACGATAGATGATGCGGCCGTCTTGATAGGTCAGGCTAAGTTGGCCATTGGCCAGCTTTTGGGCAAAGCGGCCAAACAGGTCAAAGCGCCAACCTGTTAAAAAGGGAATCTGATCGTTATGACCGTCTTGGGCGCCGTTTTGACCCAAGGATTCCGCAAAGGCTTGCAAATCCTGGGTCGAAGCCAACAGCCCTGCACCAATCTTTTCCTCCTCAGCCCGCAATTTCAGCAGCAGTTTCGCCATTTCCAAAAAGGCGGCCTGCGCCCCCGTCAAAATCGCGCCGCGATGCATCGGCGGCGGGGCAGGGGGGGCGGCCATAATGTCGGTAATCGCGGTCAGCAGCGTTGCCCCCTTTTCACCATCACGCCAGCTGGCGGGCAGGCCACGGCGGGCGGCCAGTTCGGCGGCGGTGGTGGGGGCGGCTTCGGCCAAATCTTGCAGCACGTCATCGCTGATAACCCAACGGCGTGGGCGGTTGATACGCTCCGCCATTTGATCGCGCCACAGCAGCAGGCCGTATAGCAGTTGTTGCCGCGGCAGCTTCCATCGATGGTTGACCAATTTGTGCCATTGATTGCTGCTTTGCGATGCCTTCACGCAACTGCGAGAACTTCATCGCTCGGTCTACGAGGCCATCAATGCCACCAATACCGCCAGATCCGCCTCCCGCACCGCCAGATGCGCCGATCGAGGGAGCCGCTACAGGAGCCATGCCCTGATAGCCTGACACGGCATTACCAATGCCACCGATGACCATCTGCATGGCCTGCATACGGCGATTTTGCTCCTGCTCTTTCTGGTAAGCATCAAGCAAGCCTTGTGGCAGTCCTAGCTCACGCAACGCGGCAAAGGACGGATCCTGAGCGGGCTGTTGGTCGCCGCCGCCAAAGAAATCAAGGATACCCATTAGATCAGCCCTCGCGGTTTTTTCTGCATCATTTGCTGCCAGAGTTGAGAGGCTTGCTGGCGAATGGCGCCAGAGTTGTCAT
>VEQJ01000090.1 GCA_018883285.1 Alphaproteobacteria bacterium | reverse complement strand
GTCATGGTGTTGACCTGCTGGTGGCGGTACATATGCTGCATCAGCCACGGGCGCAGCTGGTGATAATAGTCTATAATCGGTTGCGAAAAGCCAATCAGATGTTGACCAGCCTGGTACACATCGGCCAGGCTGGCGGGCTTAATGCGTTCCAACTGTTCTTGGCTGTTGTGCATCAAATCACGGATGACCAGCCGCATCAGACGGCGCAACACCTCATGCTGGCGGCGGGTGTCAGCGTTACGCTTGGTGGCCAGCTGGGGATACAGCGCATCAACCTCCGTCACCACGTCAGCAATTAGGGGAAAGGCGGCGGCCAGGTCGGTCAGGGTAAAAAAGCCGGCGCGGATACCATCGTCCAGATCGTGGGTGTGATAGGCAATGTCGTCGGCCAGGGCTGCCACCTGCGCCTCTAGGCTGGCATGATCGGCCAGCGCCAAATCCCAATCGCGGTTAACGCTGGCAATATGGGGCAGGCCGCGGATATCGGTAATGGGGCCATTGTGTTTGACCAGACCGCTCAGGCTTTCCCAGCTCAGGTTCAGGCCATCAAAGCTGGCATAGCGTTGCTCCAGAAAGGTCAGCACGCGGCAGCTTTGGTCATTGTGGTTAAAGCCGCCATAGGCCGCCATGCAGTGATTCAACGCCTCCTCACCCGCGTGGCCAAAGGGGGGGTGCCCCAAATCATGCGCCAGGGCGACGGTTTCCGCCAAATCCTCATTCAGTTGCAGGCTGCGGGCAATGGTGCGGGCAACCTGCGCCACCTCCAACGTGTGGGTCAGGCGGGTGCGGTAGTGATCCCCCTCATGGTTCACAAAAACCTGGGTTTTGTACTCCAGGCGGCGAAAGGCGGTGGAATGGATAATGCGGTCGCGGTCACGTTGAAACAGCGATCGCCCCTCATCCACCTCCTCCATCACTCTGCGGCCACGGCTTAGCGCGGGGTTGCAGGCATAGCTGGCCAAAAAACTGTGCGGCTGGCCAGGGGGGGGCGGGGGGAATGACATCGGTTGTAAAAATCCTGTGTTAGCTTATATGATAAAGGCTAAAGCTTTTGGGGCAATAGCCAATTCGTCGTAACTTTTAGACATTAGTGGGGGGTCGTAAGGTGACTTTAGAAAACCAAAGCGTTGCTAATCCTGGCGATCAGTCTTCACCCGCGCCTATCCATGCGGCGCCCGCGGTGGTGGTACAGCTTAGCGATGCGGCCGCAAACCGTATTCGTGCGTTAAGGCTTAAGGATGCCAGGCCGAACCTGAATCTGCGGCTTAGTGTTGGTGGCGGGGGATGCTCAGGCTTTCAATATCAATTTGATTTGGAATCCTTTGATGGGGATGCTGTGCCACCAAGTGATTCAGAAGACCTGGTATTTCGCAACGGCGATGTCGCCCTGGTCATCGACCAAACCTCGCTAAGTCTATTGGGTGGTTCAGTCGTCGATTATCAGGAAACCATGATGCACGCTGGCTTTGTGGTAACCAATCCCAATGCGGCCAGCAGTTGTGGCTGCGGCAGCAGCTTTGCGATTTAGCAATTAAAGCGGCAGGGCTTTTGGCTTAGCGCGGCGGAACCAGCCCAATACCAACAGGCGGGTGACCATAACGGCGCAAAAGACCGTGGTGATAATGCCGAACAACAGGGTTACGGCAAAGCCACGAATCGGCCCCGACCCCATGATGAACAGAAATACTGCGGCAATCATGGTGGTTAGGTTGGAATCGATAATGGTGCGGGTGGCACCACCAAAGCCTGCATCAATGGCGGCAATCGGGGTGCGGCCGCGCCGAACCTCCTCCTTAATCCGTTCATAAATCAGGATGTTGGCGTCAACCGCCATCCCAATGGTCAGGATGATACCTGCAATCCCCGGCAGGGTCAGGGTGGCTTGCAACATTGCCAACAACCCAACAACCAGCACCAGGTTGATGACCAAGGCCACATTGGCCAGCAGACCGAAAAAGCGATAGAAATACAGCATGAAAACCGCCACCAGCGACAGGGCGATAAGGCCAGACAGCTTACCTTTAGAAATCGAATCCGCCCCCAGGCTGGGTCCAACCGTCCGTTCCTCAATAACATTCAGCGGCGCGGGCAGGGCGCCAGAGCGTAACAGCAGGGACAAGTCTTTGGCGCTTTGGGCAGTGAAATTGCCACTGATAATCCCACTGCCCGCCAAAATAGGCTCGTTAATGCGCGGGGCGCTGATGACCTTATTGTCCAGCACGATGGCCATTAAACGTTGGGTATGTTCCTTAGTCGCCTGGCCAAACAGCCTGGCACCTTGTGGATTAAACTTAAAGGAAACAACTGGTTGCCCCTCTTGAAACGTCGCCCTTGCGTCAACCAAATCGGCACCATCGACCAAGGGTTGCCGTTGCACCTGATATTCCAACGGCAACTGCTGATCCATTTCTTCGCCTGGGACGGTCATCGTGTCGGCGGCAATCACCCCCTGTTTGGGCATAGCAGCGTTGCCAACCGATTCCACCAGGTGAAAGGTCAGCTTGGCGGTTTTTCCTAGCAGGCTTTTGATATGTTCGGGGCTGTCCACACCGGGCAGCTGCACCAGGATACGGTTGTCCCCCTGCCGCTGAATCGACGGCTCCTTCGTCCCAGTTTCATCGATACGGCGGCGAACAATCTCAATCGATTGTTCCATCACATGCAGTTTTTCTTGGCGCTCATTATCCTGCCGATAGCTAAGACTGCTGGTACCCTTGCTGTCCAACGACACCTCAACCGTTTCTTGCAGCGGTTTAAGGGCGGCACGGGCGGCATCCAGCTGATCGGGATTCAGCAGCTTAAAGGTAACGGATTGTCCCGAACTGCTAAGGTCAACATAGCCAATCTGCTTTTCCCGCAGGCTGCGGCGCACGGTGTTTTGCAAATCGTTCAGGCGGGCACGTTTAACCGCAGCGTAGTCGATTTCCAGCAGGATTTGCGATCCCCCCCGCAAATCCAATCCCAAATTGATCTTAGAGCTTGGCAGAAAACTTGGCCATTTGGCCAAAACATTGCTCGGCAAAACGGTTGGCAACGCCCACAAAGCCAAAAAAAGGCACAAAAGCCATGTTCCCAGGCGTGTTGCCAGACCAATTTTTACCATCGATGCCATCCCGTCCTTTGGTTATTGCCCGATTTTACTGCCCGTCATTGGTCTTTTTGGCGGCGGCCGCCTTTTTGGCCTTGGGCTCGGTGTTGGAATTGGCTGGCTCAGGCTTGGTCAACACCTCAAGAATCGTATGGCGCGCCAACATAACGCGCACGCCATCGGCAATTTCCACCTCAATTTCTGACGCGCCCTCAGGCAAACGGTGAACGGTTGCGATAATACCGCCAGAGGTCAAGACGCGATCCCCACGGCGAAGGGCGGCCAGCATGGCACGATGCGCCTGCATCTTTTTTTTCTGCGGCAGAATCAGCAGCACATAGAACACCAAAAATACCAGCAGCAATGGTAACATGCTGGTCAAAATATCCGTGCTGGCCGCGGGGGTGGTGGCGGTTTGGGCAAAGGCTGGTGAAATAAACATCGCAAAACCTATTCGTTAAGAATTTTAAAAAAGGGATAAGAAGATTTTGATAGCTGGCTTCCTGTTAAGACACAAGACTTAATAGCTTTTGGCCAGCACCACCATCTCCCGCGCGGGTTGATCGGTAAAGGCGCAACGGCTGCCCGCGGGTGGGGGGGTGGTAAGGATGCAGCGCACCGTAACGGCAAAGTCTTTTTTCAACGCATCCTCTAACGCGCCATCGCCCGCCCAGGGGGCAATCGCAAAGCCCAGGGGTTTGCTGCCCACGCCATCCTCCCCCTTAGCAAAAATCGCCTCAAATTCCTGGCGATTGGTGATGTGATAGGTGCGATCCTGTTGATAGGCCTTTGCCCGCGCGAACAAATTATCCTGAATTTCCTGCAGCATGGTGGGCAACTGTTGCGCCAGCTGATCATGGGTCAGGGTGATGCGATCTTTGCTGCCTTGATCGCGGCGGTAAAGGGTGACGGTGCCTTGCTCCATTTCCCGCAAACCAACCTCCAGACGGATTGGGATGCCGCGTTTCACCCATTCCCAGAATTTGTCGCCGCCGCGCATATCCCGCTTATCCAAATGCACGCGCACCGATTCGCCCGCATAGCTAAGGCTGCCCAGCTGGCTGGCCAATTTGCTGCAGTGATCCAACAACGCATCCTCACCGGCGGCATCCCGGACGACGGGAATGATGACCAGCTGCGATGGGGCAATACGGGGGGGCAGAATCAGCCCATCATCGTCACCATGCGCCATAATTAAGCCACCAACCATGCGGGTGCTGACCCCCCATGAGGTGGTGTAGGCATGTTTATGCTGACCGTCCTTATCCAAAAACTGAATGTTGGCGGATTTCGAAAAATTCTGCCCCAAATTGTGGGAGGTGCCCATTTGCAAGGCCTTACCATCCTGCATCATCGCCTCAAGGCTATAGCTTTCTACCGCGCCAGGAAAGCGCTCGTTAGCACTTTTGCGTCCCATAAAGACCGGCATGGCCAGGCAATCTTGCATGAAATCGGCATAAACCTGCCACATCAACTCCGTTTCCGCTTGCGCCTCAGCCGCCGTCGCATGCACGGTGTGCCCCTCCTGCCACAAAAATTCGGCGGTGCGCAGGAACAGGCGGGTACGCATTTCCCAACGAAACACATTTGCCCATTGGTTAATCAAAATCGGCAAGTCGCGGTAGGATTTAACCCAGCCCGCATAAACCTCTCCAATAATGGTTTCGGAGGTGGGGCGGATTACCATCGGCTCCTCCAGCGGGCTGGCGGGTACCAGCTTGCCGCTAGCATCGGTGGCCAGACGGTGATGGGTAACCACCGCACATTCCTTGGCAAACCCCTCAACATGATCCGCCTCCTTCTGCAACAGGCGCAGGGGGATTAGCAGGGGGAAATAGGCGTTAACATGCCCCGTATCCTTAAAGCGCTTATCCAATTTCTGCTGCATTTGCTCCCACAAGCCATAGCCCCAGGGTTTGATGACCATGCAACCGCGCACAGGGCTGGTTTCCGCCAGGTCGGCTTGATCCACCACCTGCTGATACCATTCGGGGTAGTTATCGGCGCGGGTGGGGGTAATGGCGGTGCGTGGCATGGCGTTGTTGGTGGTTTTGGAGGCACCTTGGGATAAAGCTTTGCTGGCAGCGGACATGATCGTTTTCCTAAAAAAAATTTGGATTTGGCATTGCAATTGTTTCTTGGCAAAAGTTAGCTTAGAAAAGGGGGGGGCAAACATCAATGTTGAATGTAGCCTGTTTCCCATTTTCTTGTTCGCCTAACGGATCTGAACCATGAGCGCTTTGTCCAGCAAACCTGACCACAATCACGAATCCGGCACGAATGCCAATGGTGGTTTGGGCGCGCCGTCGTCACAGGCCGCCAGCAATCCGACTGTTGGCGAATCCTCTGCTTTTGTATCACCCTCTATCAGCGTCGCCGATCAGCTAAAGATGGCGCGGGTTAATCGTGGCCTAACGATTGACGAGGTGTCGATTAGTCTTAATTTGCGTCCAGCTTCTATTGAGGCGATGGAGGCTGGCGCCTATGAAAAATTGCCCGGCGCGGCCTATGTCGCGGGGTTTGTGCATTCTTATGCTCGCCTGTTGATGTTGGATGGTGCCGCCCTGGTTAGCCGGCTTAAGGT
>VEQJ01000360.1 GCA_018883285.1 Alphaproteobacteria bacterium | reverse complement strand
GATGATGAGGATGGCGAATTTGGTGGTAATGGCGGCGGCGATGATGATGGTGGCGACGGTGGTGACCTGTATAATCAGGCGGTTAACGTGATATTGCGTGAGAAAAAGGCCTCCACCAGCCTGCTGCAACGTCATTTGCAAATCGGCTACAACCGCGCCGCCAAATTGATGGATGAGTTGGAGCGGGAGGGGGTGGTCAGCCCCCCTGGCCATTCGGGCAAGCGGCAAGTGTTAATTGGCCAGCTTTAGGCGCGATAATCTGAACAGTGGCCTAGACAACGGCAGGGCAATAGATTATATTATTATTAGGTTTTTTCGAAGTGAGGGATCAAATGTCATTTCAATCCAATTATTCGCCAGCTGCTACTGGTGCGGTTGGCATCGACCAGGGGTTACGCGCCTATATGCTGGGCGTGTATCGTTACATGGCGGGCGGCCTTGGGCTGACCGGTTTGGTGGCGCTGTTTACCGTCAGCTCGCCCGTATTGCTGCAGGCAATTTTTGGCAGCGGCCTGCATTGGCTGTTGTTTATTGCCCAAATTGGCCTGGTCTTGTGGCTAAGCCTGCGGATTGAGCGTCTTAGCTTTGGTGCGGTGCGCGCCATTTACTGGAGCTATGCCGCGCTAAACGGCCTGACCCTGTCGGTTCTGCTGTTGGCCTATACGGGTGAAAGCGTGGCGCGGGTGTTCTTTATCACCGCTGCCTCCTTTGGCGCGCTAAGCATCTATGGCTACACCACCAAAAAAGATCTGACCGCTTTTGGCAGCTTTTTGATCATGGGGCTGTTTGGGTTAATCCTGGCCAGCATTGTCAACATCTTCCTGCCCAGCGGCCCGCTATCCTTTGTGATTTCCGTGGTGGGCGTGTTGATTTTTGCCGGACTGACCGCCTATGACACCCAAAAAATCAAGCTGATGTATGATGGCTATGATGGCGCTGAGCTGGCGGGTAAGAAATCGGTTATGGGCGCCTTGGCCTTGTACCTCGATTTTATCAATCTGTTCATCTATTTGTTGCGCTTTTTGGGTGACCGCCGTTAGGCCGTGATTCCTGACATGATGGGTGGGGCTGTAAAGCTTTCATCCATCAGCAACAGCAAAAAACACCAAGCCCCTATAGCCTATGCAGCTATGGGGGCTTTTTTGTTGGATAACGATGCGTTGCGTTGGCACGAAAAATCTAAGCTGGCCTAAAAGCTCTTTAATCAGTAGAGATACTGATGATTTACCCAAAGAGTTAGTTACTGAATGGCATTTATTAGAGGCTCGCAGAAATAGCGGTGAACCAGTTGCTTATATCCTTGGTAAAAAAGAGTTTTACAACATTGAACTAAAAGTGGCTCTTGGGG
>VEQJ01000089.1 GCA_018883285.1 Alphaproteobacteria bacterium | reverse complement strand
GTGTTACGGGAAGAGTTTCGCCCGCTTCATATGCATCCAACTGCTCTTGCGTTGGATCGGCATTGGGGTGGTTAAGCCAATCAACTTTTTGGTTATTCGCCATAAAAAATTCTCCCTTTTAAGAAATGATAAACCATAATAATCGCGTAAATAAATATCGTCAAGCAAAAAACGAACGGATGTATCTTTATAGGCTGTATTATCCTAGCAATAGGCAACTTTTGGTTAGGCGCTGGGTTAGGATTGGGCGCTGGGTTAGGAGCGGGGTTGGGTTGAGGTTGAGGTTGGGGTTAGCGTTATTGCTAGGTTTAGGAGCGGGGTTAGGAGTGGGGTTAGCGTTATTGCTAGGTTTAGGAGCGGGGTTAGGAGTGGGGGACGGCGTCATCCGCCCCCCCCAAAACCACCGCCCCCCCCAAAAAAAACCACCCTGCCGAACCCGCCATCCCGTATTTAGGTCGCCCTGGTGGCGGTGGCGGGGCGGCGGTATTGCAAAGCCTCAGCAACATGGGCATGGGGGATGTGGTCGCTGCCCGCCAGATCGGCAATGGTGGCCGCCACCCGCACCAGGCGGTGATAGCCGCGGGCAGAGAGGGTAAATTTGCTGACCGCCTGGCTTAACAGCTCCTGCGCGGCGGGATCCAGCTTGATGGCCTGCCCCAACAATTCGCCATCGGCCTGCGCGTTGCAGGCAATCTTGCTGGCACCCAAACTGGCATAGCGTTGCGCCGCACGGTCACGCGCCGCCGCCACACGGGCGGCCACCGCAGTGCTGGATTCGCCATCACTAGGGCGGCTTAGGTCGGTGGCGGGCACGGCGGGCACCTGGATAAACAGGTCAAAGCGATCCAACAGCGGGCCCGATAGGCGGCCAGTATAATCCTCTCCACATTTTGGCGCACGGCTGCACGCCTGGGCGGCATCGCCCAAATGGCCACAGCGGCAGGGGTTCATCGCCGCCACCAGCTGGACGCGGGCGGGATAGGTAACATGGGCGTTGACTCGCGCCACGCTGACCTGCCCCGTTTCCAACGGTTGCCGCAACGCCTCCAACGCGTTACGACCAAATTCGGGCAATTCGTCCATAAACAACACGCCGCTATGCGCCAACGACAGTTCGCCCGGCTTAGCCTTTAGGCCGCCGCCGACCAGCGCGGGGAGGGAGGCGGAATGGTGCGGATCGCGATAGGGGCGGTTGGTCAACAGCCGTCCGCCTTTAAGCATGCCGCTGACGCTGTAAATCATGCTGAGCTCCAGCGCTTCGGCCGCGCTGAGGGGGGGCAGCAGCCCAGGCAGACGGCTGGCCAACATCGATTTGCCAGCCCCCGGTGGCCCCACCATCAGCAGATGATGGCCGCCCGCCGCGGCAATCTCCAACACCCGCTTGGCCATCACCTGCCCCTTTACATCGCGCAAATCGGGGTAACGACGGCTGCTGTTGCCCGCTTCCTGCATCCTATCGGCTACAGGCTCAGGGGGTTGGGGCAACAGCTGTTTCCCCTGCAAATGACCCAGCAGGCTTAGCAGGTTGGCCGCCGCCGCCACGGGCAGATCCCGCGCCCACATCCCCTCACGGCCATTTTCCTGCGGGCAAATCAGCCCCAGCCCGCGTCCCGCCGCGTTTAAGGCCGCGGGCAGCACGCCACCCACCGCTAACAGCGCGCTATCCAACCCCAATTCGCCCAGGGCTAACCATTTCGACAACTCCTCCTTCGGAATTGCGCCGATGGCGCCCAGCACGCCAAGGGCGATCGGCAGGTCAAAATGGCTCCCCTCCTTCGCGACATCGGCAGGCGCCAAATTGACGGAGATGCGTTTGGGGGGCAGGGCCATGCCAAGGGATAACAGGGCGCCGCGCACCCGTTCGCGCGATTCGGCCACCGCCTTATCGGGCAAGCCAACAATGGTAAAGGCGGGCAGGCCTTCTTGCAACTGCACCTGCACCTCAACCTCAATGACCTCAATCCCTTTCAGGGCGACGGTGGCAACGCAAACAACCATTAGGCCGTCATCAATCTGGCCGAACTTGGATATACTGCACCACCTTTGACACGCCCTTGGTGCCACGGGCGATGGTCAGCACCTTATCCAGCTCCTGTTGCGATTCGGCGGTGCCCAACAGATAGACCACCCCCTGATAGCTTTTGACGAAGTAGTTCAGGTTGTTGATGCCCTTGCTGATGGTCATTTCGGTGTCAATTTTGGTGGATATCCAGCGGTCGTTGGCATAGGCGCCGATTTTTTGGCCTGTACCCACCTCCAACACATTGAAAACATTTTGGGTGCCGACCGCCGCCCACGACAACTCCTCAGCCTTTGCCCGCGCCTCCTCCGTTGGGACGGTACCAACCATCAGCACCTGCCCCTTGTAAACCGTCAGGTCGACATCGTTGAACAGGTCAACATTGTGCTGATACAGCTTGCTGCTGATCTCCGCCTGCAGGGCGTTATCATCAATCTTAGCGCCCAGGCCGCGGTTAGAGGCTAAGCCCATGCCCGCTGAGGTGCCGCCCGCAGCAACCAGCGGGATGCAGCCCGTCATCAGGCCAACCCCAGCGACCAAGCCCATCACCAAGCCCGCCCGCAACAGCCATTGGGAACCCTGTTTAACCATCATCCCCTGTTTAACGCTTATCATTGTGCGACTCCTAACCGATAACCAACCAAGCCAACGCTACCAGGCACTATACACCAAGCGCGGCCAATGCCAAGGCGACAGCGCCAGTAGGCTGAAACAGCAGGGGGTGGAGGGGCTGAGGCGTTTATGGGTTAGATACCAGCTGGCGGCGCGCCTGACCCGTTGGCCTTGGCGGGGTGACAGGGCGGCCAGGGCGGCATCCATCTGTTGCCGATATTTGACCTCAACAAAATGCCAACATCCCCGTTTGCGCAGGATCAAATCAATCTCACCCACGGGGGTGCGGTAACGGCGGGCAACCAGCCGATAGCCACGGCTGTACAGCCATAGCAATGCCACCTGCTCCGCCCACCAGCCCCGTCGCCAGGCGCGTTGGCGCGCTTGCTGATTGCCGCGTAGGTCGGTATGGTTAGGCGGTTTGTTGGTTGGCATCGGCGGTCGATATAGGCTGGCTGATACAGCCAACAGTTGGAATAAGCTTTGCGGGCGATAGGTTGCAACGATGATTGTGACGCAAGACAAAATATTGGGCAAGAAATGTTGGGCAAAAGCAATGGTATCAGAATCGGCAACAGCCATCACGGCGGGGGAAATCATGGGCAATAAACCTGCAATAGGTTCTGTGCAGGCAGGGCGGCAAAGTCAGCGCCAACAGGCTGTTGGGCGCTGGATGCGGTTGATCATTCTGGCGCTAGGGCTGCCCCTGTTGGCCGCGTGCAGCAGTACCAGCATGCCAGGATCCTCATGGTTTGAGGGCAACAAACCCAGCAGCAGCACCAGCAGCGCATCGAAAAGCAAGCCGTCTAGCAAGAATTTGCCGCCTGCCCCCCCTGCGGCTAAAGAGGCGGCCAAAGATTCTGCCAGGGATGGCACTAAGGATAGCACGGGAATGCTATCGGCCGATGGATCGGCGGCGGTGGCCATGCTGCTGCCCCTTTCGGGCAAGGATGCGGGTTTAGGGCTGGCCATGCAGCAGGCGGCCGAATTTGCCCTGTTTGATGGGCGATCCCGCAATTTGCAGGTGGCGTTTTATGATGCGGGCGAAAGCCCCGCCTCTGCCAGTCAGGCCATGGCGCGGGCGCTGAAGGATTCGCCCAAGCCGTTGGTGGTGTTTGGCCCCCTCTATGGCGGCAGCGTCAGCGCGGTTAAGGAAATGGCGCGCGCCGCCGATGTACCGATGGTCAGCTTTTCCAACAACCCGGCGGTGGCCGACAGCAACACCTTTGTGCTGGGCTTTGGCCCCGATGCGATGATGGCCAGCATCGTGCGCTATGCAGCGGCGCAGGGTATTCGCGATTTCAAGGGCGTGGGGCGCAGCGGTGCCTATAGCGCCAAATTGTCGGAACTGTTGCGCGCAGAGGCCGCCAAACTTGGCGGATCGGTCAGTCAAATTGAGCTGTATGGCGGCAATGGCGTCAGTTTGGCTGAGGCGGTATCAAAGCTTAAGCCATCCGCAGCGGGGGGACGCAGCGGGGTGTTGTTGTTTGACAGCGGCGCCGATTTGCAGGCGTTAAGCCGTCAAATTCAGTTGCGAGCCGATTGGCCAGCCCCATCCTTTCAATTGTTGGGCACCCAGGATTGGGCGTTGGACGATTTGACCGCCAACCCGGTGTTGCGTGGTGCCTGGTACCCTGCCCCCAACATTGTCCAGCGGCAGGCCTTTGAGCAGCGCTATCAGGGGGTTTATGGCGCCCCGCCGCCAACCTTGGCCAGCCTTGCCTATGACGCGGTAGCCCTGGCCAGCAAATTGGCTGAGGCGCGTCCCAAAAATGGCAAAGCGATTGGGGCAATTTTGACTGAGCCAGCGGGCTATTTGGGTCTAAGCGGCCTGTTCCGCCTGGAAAACAATGGCCTTAGCCAGCGGGGCTATGCGATTGTGCAGGTGGCATCGCCTGCCCCCCGCACGCTGCAACCATCCCCGACCAGTTTTCAAGAGTCGCAGTTTTAAGCAACAGTTGGCGGATAATGGCATCCAGGCGACCAATGGCATCGGGGGGAACCGCCAAATGATGCGGGCTGAGCTGTATCAGGCCATGCTGCCGCAAAAACGCCACCTCCCCCCCCTCTAACCAATCCAGCAGATCAAGGCCAAAGCGGGCGCGAAAGGCGGCGCGGTCAACCCCGCCGAGCAGGCCAAAGCCATCGGCATCCTGAACAGTGGTGGTGGTGGTCGCTGCGGAGAATGTGGTCGCCGAATCCCGCTGGCCAATCTGCCGCAGCCCCAGCATCACAAACTCTTCGGCCTGCTGCTGGCGGCTTAGCCACTCCACCTCCCCCTCGCCATCACTTTGACCATGACCCTGGCTTTGCACCGCTTGCTGCCAGGCCTTTGGTTGTTTGCGGTTAACGGTGGCCAGCCGCCGCCCCCCGCTAAGGCTTAAACGCCCATGGGCACCCGCGCCAATGCCCAGATAATCATTGCCCTGCCAGGTCAGCAGGTTGTGACGGCTGCGCTGGCTGCTATCGCGGGCGTAGGAGGAGACTTCGTAATGCTGATAGCCCGCATCCCCCATCAGCTGGTTGGTGGCGTCATAAAAATCGCCCAACGCCTGCTCATCTGGCATAATCAGGGCGCCGCGCCGTGCCTGTTGGCCAAAGGGGGTGGCCGATTCGATGGTCAGTTGATACAGCGATGCATGGCCAACCCCAAAAGACAGCCATTCTTTCAGCTCCTGCCGCCAGCTGGCCAGGCTTTGATCGGGGCGGCCATAAATCAAATCGGTCGACAGCTTGGCAAAAAGCCGTTGCGCCACCGTCAGGGCTTGCAGGGTTTGGGCGCGATCATGCTGCCGCCCTAGCGCGATAAGGCCGCTATCGGTCAGGGATTGTAGCCCCAACGACAGGCGGTTGATGCCTGCCAGCCGAAAATCGGCAAAGCGATTGACCTCAACCGTGGTCGGATTGGCCTCCAGCGTGATTTCGGCGTCCTGCACCAGCCCCCAACGCTGGGCAATGGCTTCCAACAGCTGGCCAACCAAGGCAGGCGGCATCAGCGATGGGGTGCCACCGCCGAAATAGACGCTGTGTAGGGGGCGGTTGGGGGTCAGTTGATGGTAATAGTCC
>VEQJ01000088.1 GCA_018883285.1 Alphaproteobacteria bacterium | reverse complement strand
CTATTAGCCTGTGGCATTTAGGCTGCATGGGGTTTGGGGCGATGGGCGGCAACCATGCCTGAACCCACAACGGTAAAACCGTCGCGCCCGACAAGCCTTAGCAAAGCCGATGATTTTCGCCGCCTGCGGCAGGGCTGGCGCCAATCGGGCACCCATCTGTTGGTGCAATTGTTGCCGCACTCCGCCGCCGCCGATATTACACCGCCATGCCAGTTTGGGCTAATCGTCACCCGCAAAATGGGTAAGGCGGTTGTGCGCAACCGTATCAAAAGACGCCTAAGGGCGGCCGTGCAGCATCTTTGGCAGACGGAGCCGCGGCTGCTGAACCCCGCATGGCAAGCATCCCTGGTGGCGCGCAAAAGCTGTTTTGACGCACCCTTTCCCGAACTGGTGACGGAGCTGTCCACCGCCCTGCGCCGTTGGCAACGATGGCACCTGCGTCAAGCGGGGGATGGGAAGCCTGCGGAAGAAAAAAAGGGCGAGACGGGGAAGGGCTAAACCGCCTGCAATCTTGACAACATGTACATGTTATGTGTACACTGATGGAGTGGTTAAGCTATGGATGATCTAAGTTTTGAATGGGATGAAAAAAAGAATCAGCGCAACATCGACAGTCATGGGATTGATTTTTGTGATGCGGCGCTGATTTTTGAAAACCCTAGGATTGAAAGTACAGACAACAGAAAAGATTATGGAGAGTTGCGACATATCGCCTTAGGGCGGTCACAGGAGACTGTATTGTGTGTGGTTTACACATGGCGCGCCCAAAACCTTATTCGTATTATCAGCGCGTGGAAGGCAAGCAAACATGACAGAGAAAGATACCATTTTGAAACAAACTCTTAGTGAGATTAAGGCGCAGGTTGCTGCGGGTAGGAGTCGGACGCGCCCCGATGCGCCTGAGGGGGAAGCGCTTGGCAAAGAATTTTGGCAAAATGCGCGGATGGTGATGCCATCCAGCAAAACATCGGTGCATCTGCGCGTGGATTCAGATGTTTTTGAATGGTTCAAAAACCAGGGGTCGGGTCATCTAACCCGCATGAACGCGGTGCTGCGATCCTATGTTGAGGCGCACAAAAACGCGCCCTAAACCGCCTGCAACCGTCCGTTTTCCAGCCGTAGCACCCGATGCGCCAACGCCTGCACCACGGCGGGGTCATGGCTGATTAACAGATAGCTGAGGCCGTGATCCTGTTGCAGCTTTTTGAGCAGGCCAATCACCTGCGCCTGGGTCAGGGCATCAAGGGCGGAGGTGGGCTCGTCCAGAATCACCAATTTGGGCTGCAGAATCAGGGCGCGGGCAATCGCCACCCGTTGCCGTTGCCCGCCCGACAATTCATGCGGATAGCGGCCAGCCAGATCGCTGGCCAGATCCACCGCGGTCAGGGCTGCTGCAATTTTTTCTGCGCGTGCGGCGGCCGTCGGCTGGGGGGATAGCAGCGTCAACCCCTCCGCCACCAAATCGCCTACCATCATCCGTGGATTAAGGCTGGAAAACGGGTCTTGCCAGACCATTTGCAATTGCCGCCGAACCGTGCGCAAAGCCCGCCCGCGAAGGGTCAATAGCGGTTGGCCATCAAACTGCACCTGCCCCGTTGCACTAGGGATAAGCCGTAGCAGGGCGAGGGCGATGCTGGTCTTACCACTGCCGCTGGCGCCAATTAAGCCCAGGGTGCGCCCCGATTCCACCGTCAGCGTCGCCCCCTGCAGCACGGTCAGCCAGCGTCGCCGCCAAAAGGCCAGGCCGCCACGGTTGGCCAGCCGATGCCGCACGGTCAGGTTGCTAGCGGTCAGCAAGGGTGGGGCAGGGGGCATCTTGGCCTGAGCGGGCAGGTTGTCAGCCGCCAACAGCGCCCGCGTATAGGGGTGGCGCGGGCTATCCAGCACATCGGCGGTCGATCCCTGCTCCACCGCTATGCCGCCCTCCATCACCACCACCTGGTCGGCCAGCCTGCGCACCATCGACAAATGGTGGCTGATCAACAACAGGCTAAGTTTTTGCTGCTGCTGCAGGGTTTTCAGCAGATCCATCAACCCTTCGCGGCTGTCCGCGTCCAGGGCGGTGGTCGGCTCATCCAGAATCAACAGGCTGGGTCGGTTGGCCAGCGCCATCGCCAACAGCACCCGTTGCCGTTGCCCGCCCGACAATTGGTGCGGATAGGCGGCCATAATGCGGCGCAGGGTCGCCGCGCTGTCGGCCAAGCCCACCTGTGCCATCGCATCTTGTGCGATTGACAACGCCTGGCGCGGGGTTAGCCGTTGGTGAATCGTTACCGCCTCGGTCAGCTGGCGGTGAATGCGGTGGAGCGGGTTAAGGGCGGTCATCGGCTCCTGAAACACCATCGCCACCCGTTGCCCCCGCGCCTGGTTCATCAGGTCTTCGGGCAGGCTGAGCAAGTCTTGGCCATCCAGGCTAACGCTGCCCCCCACGCTGGTCTGGTTGGGCAGCAGGCGCATCAGGGCAAGGCCGACACTCGATTTGCCGCTGCCACTGGCGCCCACCAGCGCCAGAGTCTGCCCCGCCATCAATTTACAGCTTAACCCCTGCACCGCCGTGGTCGTCTGGCCGCCATGGTGATAGGTCACCCGCAGGTCGTGAATTTTAAGCAGGGGTGGGGTGGTCATCGCGGCCTACCCCTTACGCGGGTCAAAGGCATCGCGCAACCCTTCACCAACAAAGGTCAGCAGGCTAAGGGTGATCGCCAGAACAAAAAAGCCCGCCAGCCCCAGCCAGGGTGCCTGCAAATTCCCCTTGCCCTGCGCCAACAGCTCCCCCAGTGATGGCGTGCCAACAGGCAGCCCCAGGCCAAGGAAGTCTAAGGAGGTCAGGGTGGTCATTGCCCCGCTGAGCATAAAGGGCAGAAAGGTCAGGGTGGCGATTAGGGCGTTGGGCAGGACGTGCCGCCACAGAATGGTTGGCGTGCTAACCCCCAACACTTGGGCGGCGCGGACATAATCGAAATTGCGCACCCGCAGCGTTTCCGCCCGCACCAGGCTGACCAACCCCATCCAGCTGAACAGCAACAAAAAGCCCAACAGCCACCAAAAACTGGGCGCGATAACGCTGGCCAAAATCATCAGCAGGTACAGGCCGGGCATGCCCGACCAGATCTCAAGAAACCGTTGCAGCAGCAGGTCGGTCATCCCGCCCACATAGCCCTGCACCAACCCCGCCGTCACCCCAATCACCACGCTGCCCGTGGTCAGCAGGATAGCAAACAGCAGCGATAGGCGCAGGCCATAGAGCAAGCGCGCCACCACATCGCGGCCGCGATCATCGGTGCCCAGCCAGTGACGGGTGGATGGCGCCACCGGCACCGGTTGTTGCAGCCCCAGGTCGATGGTGTCATAGCGAAAGGGAATGATCGGCCAAATCGCCCAGCCGCGCTGGTCAATCATTTGCCGCACAAAGGGATCGCGATAGTCGGCGGCGGTCGGAAACTCCCCCCCCAAATCCCGCTCGGTATAATTGTGCAGCACGGGGATGTACAGCTGACCATCCAGGCTTAGAACGATGGGGCGATCATTGGCCACCAGCTCCGCCGCCAGGCTGAACCCCATCAGGATCAGCAGCAGGTGCCAGCTGAACACCGCGCGGCGGTTGGCGCGAAAGTTGTGCAGCCGCCGCCTGGCCAGCGGGGAAAGGGTGGGGCGGGGGAGTAATCGTTTGGTAAACATATCCCCCCCCTAACCCTTTTGGCCAAAATGGATGCGGGGGTCGATGACGGTATAGATGATATCGCTGAGCAGGTTCAGCAACAGCCCCAGCAGGGTCAGCACGAACAGCGTGCCAAAGATGACGGGATAATCGCGGTTGATGGCGGCCTCAAAACCCAACAGCCCAAGCCCGTCTAGCGAAAAAATCACCTCAATCAACACCGATCCCGTAAACAGAATGCTTAGCAGGGCGGCGGGAAAGCCGGCAATCACCAACAGCATGGCGTTGCGAAAGACGTGGCGGTACAGGGTTTGCCGCTCCGACAGGCCTTTGGCGCGGGCGGTCATCACATATTGCTTGCGAATTTCATCCACAAAGCTGTTTTTGGTCAGCATGGTAAGGCTGGCAAAGCCGCCAATCACCAGGGCGATGGTGGGCAGGGTGATGTGCCACAGATAGTCGATGCCCTGCCGCCACCAAGGCCAACTGGCCGCACCATCGCTGGCCAGGCCACGCAGCGGGAACCAGGTTAAATAGCTGCCCCCCGCAAACACGATTAACAGCGCCACCGCAAACAAAAAGCCGGGAATGGCATAGCCCACCACGATCAGGCCTCTGCTCCAGCTGTCAAAAGCGCTGCCATCCCGCTTGGCCTTGGCAATCCCCAGCGGGATGGAGATCAGATAGACCAGCAGGGTTGTCCACAGCCCTAGGGAGATGGAAACGGGCAGCTTCTCCTTAACCAAATCCACCACGGCGCGGTCGCGGAAAAAGCTGGTGCCAAAATCAAAACGCACATAATTGCCCATCATGTGCCAAAACCGCGTCCACAGCGGTTGATCAAAGCCATATTGCTTTTCGATTGCCTTAATCAGGTCGGGATCCAACCCCTGCGCCCCGCGATAACGGCTGGCGGCGCCGCTGGCATCCGCACTGGCCGCGTTTTGGCTAAGGCTGGTTGAGCCATTGGGCGGTGCCAGGGTATCGCCGCCGCCCGCGCCACTCAACCGCGCGGTGGCCGAAACGCCCCGCCCCTGCAACTCCGCCAGGGTGCGCTCCACCGGGCCACCAGGAGCCAGCTGGATAATCATAAAATTCAACACCATGATGCCGAACAGGGTCGGGAATATCAGCAACAGGCGGCGACAAATATAGCTTAGCATCTATTGGCTATAGCACAGCTGGCTAAGTTTGGCTATTTCGCGCGTTATCCATTTAGTTAGCCCGACAGGTCATCAGCGTTTTGGCGGTAAAAAATCTTTGGCGGCAGCATGGGCAACGCCGTTGCGCTTTGGGAACAGACTTTCTATGCTTGCACAGGTATGAAACGGGGGACAAATGACTGTTACAGTGACAACTTTGGCCAATGGGGCGCGGGTCGCCAGCTATCCGATGGATGGTGTTGCCACCGTCACCCTGGGGGTATGGTTTGGGGTGGGTGCCCGCCATGAGCTGCCCCAAGATAACGGCATGGCGCATTTGTTAGAGCATATGGCCTTTAAGGGCACGGCGCGGCGGACGGCGCAACAAATTGCTGAGGAAATTGAGAATGTTGGCGGCTATTTGAATGCCTATACCAGCCGCGAACAGACCGCCTATTACGCCAAGGTGTTGAAAAATGATGTGGCGCTGGCGATTGACCTGCTGGCCGATATTTTGCAGAACGCCACCTATGATGAAACGGAGTTGCAGCGGGAAAAGGGCGTGATTCTTCAGGAAATTGGCCAGGCGCTGGATACCCCCGATGATGTGATTCACGATTATTTTCAAAGGGTTGCCTATCCGAATCAGGCGATGGGGCGTGCGATTCTGGGAACGGCGGAGATTATCAAAAATGTCACGCGGGAACAGGTGGTGCAGTTTGTTAAGCCACGCTATGGCGCCGACAAAATGGTGATTGTGGCGGCGGGCGCGATTGAGCATGGCGATTTGGTACGGCTGGCGGAGCGGCACTTTGCCGATATGCCCGTCAGCCAGTCGGATGGGGTGGAGCCCGCGCTGTATAAGGGTGGGCAGTATCTGGAGGCGAAGGAGTTGGAGCAGGTG
>VEQJ01000359.1 GCA_018883285.1 Alphaproteobacteria bacterium | reverse complement strand
CCCCAAATCCAATCAACACGATTGTGGCGTATTACGAAAAACGCTTCGCGGAGGCGGTGATAACCCTGTCACGGCTGCCAAAGGTCAAGGTCGCGGGGTACAGCTGCGCCTGGCCAGAGGTGTTGTATGACGTGCATGAAAAATATGGATGGACGGCGGCCAGCTATACCAGCCCGCCACCCCCCGCCGCCGCCATCAGCAGGCTGGATCAGGTGTTGGAATGGGTCACCTGGATGGATCAGGTTCAACGCCACCTGGTATGGGCACGGGTGAGCCGACCCCGCCTGCCGTGGGGAACCATCGCCCAGCAAATGGGGTGCAGCATCGCCACCGCGCAGCGGGAGCGCCAACGGGTGCTGGTGGCCTTGCATTACCGTGTAGAGGATACCAAGCGGCGGGGGGCGGCGCATGAGTGAACATACCGTTAGCCGCCACCGTTTGATTGCCTATGATCGCAACAAGCAGGTTTTTGAGTTTGACTTTCACCAATCCAGGTTCAACGCCAGCGAGCGTTTTTTCAACGAGTATGGCGGCCAAAATGACCCCGCCAGGCGCCTGAACCCGCGGGGATTCCTAACCAGCGCCCTGTTCTGTAACGATGCCCAAACCGTGACCGACATCATGGTGCATGGGGTTAAAAATCGCACCTTTCACACCATGGGCTTGATCTATCTGGCCGCTGAAACGGTTGTGAAAAACTTCATTAAGACTGGCGATGGGGTGCTGTGTACTGCCAGCTTTATGTACTGCATCGCCAGCTGGAACATTTATGACAGCACGATTGTTCTGCATCGCCCGCCAAGCCAATCACCCCCCGCCCCTGCCCGCAAGATTCCGTACAAACGCATGTGACAGCATCCACCCCCAGCCAGCGGTGGGAAAAAACACTGGCATCCAACCATGAATACTCCTTTCTGCCGCTGAAAAGCGTGTGCTGCAATTCAGGGGTTGGAACGGGGGGAGTTCCCGCAGCTCCCCCCAAAATTATTTTTTGCACTTGACATAGTTGACGCATTTGATGTTATATTTGTTGGCAAGATAGGACTTTTATACGCCGCCCAACGCCACCGTGCGCCAGGCGGTTTTTTTATGCCTTGCCGCGGGTTAGAGAAGTGGTATCTCACTTGGCTCATAACCAAGAGATCGTCAGTTCAATTCTGGCACCCGCCACCATTTTTGGAATGCCGATGAAGCTTGATTGGGAATTGGTCAGGTTAATCCTGCTGGAATTGGAATCATCGGCCGATGCCACCACCATCCTGCAACCGACCGACATCGCTGGCTATGACCGACCGTTGGTATCCTATCACCTGCGCCTGCTGACAGAGGCGGGGTTGGTGCATGGTGAATGC
>VEQJ01000087.1 GCA_018883285.1 Alphaproteobacteria bacterium | reverse complement strand
CCACTGCACTGGCCGCCCCCCCCAAAGCTGCCGTGCCCGCTGTTCCCCTAACCGCGGCGCAGGCGGCCGATTTTGCCGCAGGGGTGCAGGCGCTTCGCAGTATTGGTTATGATGTGGGGGGCTATGACTTGGGTGGTTATGACAGGGGCGGTTATGACAGGGGCGGCGACCCAACGGCGGGAGAATTCGATACGGATGCGATCGCCCCGGTGATTCTGGCCTTTCAACGACGCTGGCTGCCCCACCATCTGAACGGCCAATTCGATCCCCCCACCCTGCTCCGCGCCCAACAGATCGCCGAATTGTATGCAGGGGTTGTGGCGTAGAAATGGTTTTTAGCATTTGGACACTTCTGATACAAAATAGCTTTTGCCAATTTCTATCATCCTTTTTTATGGCCACAACCCAATGATCCCAACAACCATTACAGCATTCTGCCAACGGCAAAACCTAGAAATAACTCCTATTAGAAAAGTAATTTTGGATCATTTATGGCAGAATCACACCCCCATTAAAGCCTATGACTTGATAGAAGTTTTGCGGCTCAAAGCTATTGGTTCCCCCAAACCCGCCACCGTTTATCGGTCTATTGATTTTTTAGAAAGGCAAGGTCTGGTGCATAAGGTGCATGCCCTTAATGCCTATATCCCATGCCATCACCCAGGACAGCATACAGCTTGCCAACTTTTGATTTGCGATAATTGTAACGATGCCAAAGAATTTTGCGACGATGACCTGGCCAGCCTGATTCCTCTAAAATTAGCAAAAATCGGATTCCAACCCCGCGCCTCCGTGTTGGAAGTTTTTGGCACATGCCAACAGTGCACAGAGGCAAAAACCTCTTAAAATACAAATTATAACAAAGACTTAAAAAAATGTTGACGAATTAACACGTTATGTTATAACGTCATGTCAAATTATAGGTTTTGTATAATTCAGAAGCAAAATAATAAACTTTTAAAAGGTAAAAAATATGATCCTTAGTAGTAACGACCCATTAAGTTTAGCAGTTGCCACCAACGCTACTCCACACCGAATTGACCTTGGAATTGACCTTGGCCAATTTGGTGTTGGGGCAAATGCCATGAAAGAATTGTTGGCGTTTAAGGCAAGTGAACGCAAAGATGACCCATCGCGGTTACAGGGGATTCACGGCCCCTATGAGGTTCTTACGATCCATCAGACTGGACGTTTGCCTGACGATTATTATGCAGAAGGCGATGATATTCCTTGGGGCTTGCGGGTGGCTGAAAGTCGCAGCAACATCCTTTTCCAGATTGTATCTGGCATGATGGATGAATATCCACAATTCGCTGCGCCATATCTGGGGCTTGTACTGGATCGGTCGCTTGCCGATGAGGATTATGCACAAGAGCTACGCACTCTAAATGGGGACTGGGATAGATTTCTTCAGCAAGCGAGCCTGCCCATGGGGCATCAACATCAGGCGATGAGTGTAACTTACTCACGCCTGCCTTGCCCAGCCTGTTGCACACTCACGGCCTTGGTGGTTCGAGATAAAGGGATGGGGGCAATTTTCCGTGGCCTTTTAGACCTGAAACCTGAAGACAGAGTGGCAGCCCTAACTGAGAAAGGCTTAATGCCGCTTCTTGATGTAACAATCGATAGCGTTGTAATCGACGGTGCGGTTGATATGTCAAAAAATATTCAAAGATAGTTTTTTTACTGTAAGGAAGAACTTATGAGAGCAGCATTTTGTGGCAAGGGTGGCAGCGGTAAAACTAGCCTCGCTGCGTTATTTACCCGCTATGTGGTCGAGAAAAACTATCCAACGCTGGCCATTGACGGTGACATCAACCAGCATTTGGGTGACAATTTATTTTTGCCAGAGAGTCAGCTGAAGGCCTTGCCGCGGTTAGGCGAAGAATTGGATAAGCTGCAAGCCTATGTGCTTGGAAACAACGCATTCATTACTAATGCTGAAGAGATCACTGAATCGACCCCAGCAGGCCGTGGCTCTAACTTTGTCACGCTTGCGGCTGATAACCCGATCAGTCAGCATTTTATGTTGCGGCAAGGGCATTTGCGTTTTGTTGCCATGGGCGGACATACCGAAACAGATATTGGTGCCACTTGCTATCACAAATTTACTGGCGCGCTTGGCACATTCCTTAATCACCTGCTGGATAATGATAATGAAATTGTCGTTTCCGATATGTGTGCGGGTGCCGACCCATTTGCCTCTTCTGGATTAGCCAGCCGATTTGACGCCTTATTTTTGGTTTGCGAGCCCACGAAGAAATCACTGGCTGTTTTTGACCAAGCCGTTCACTACAGCCAGTATCACGATTTGAAGCTGTTCGTTATCGGCAACAAAATTGAGAACGAGGAAGACGAAAGTTTTATCAAAAATTATGTCGGTAGTTATTATCTAACGGGCTTCAAAGGTCAGCTTGCTTTCAAAAAAGCCGAACGTGGAACACCGTATCAGCTAAGTGATTTTGATGAGCAAGCACTAGCGTCGCTTGCAATTCTTCTTGAAACATTGAAACGGCAAGTGCCGCGTGACTGGGAAAAATACCAACGGACGGGGCTGTTTTTTCACAAGCGTGCCTCCGATTCCTTGGCAAGTGCTCTTTATGGCCGCGACTTGACACAACAAATTGACCCTGAGTTCGATTATCGAAATGTTATGCCTCCTTCTAAAGAGGCAGCATAATGCCAATTTATGCTCAACGGCAGATGGTTGCAGAGCAAAGTGTGGTAAAGCCGCGTGTTCTACCCCGCATTCATCCACGCATCCAGCGCCTACTAGAACAAAAAGACTTGCTATTGTCGCTAGTTGATGGCGTTGGCTCACCATTGAACGTTATCTTCCCGCAGAACATCGAAGACAACATCAAAAGTTTTCAAGACGCTTATAAAAAAAATCATTTGCGGGGGCGTATTTATTATACCAGCAAACCTTGCAAATCAAATGCGCTTTTGCGTCATGCCAGTCTATTTTCTATCGGGTTGGATGTCTCATCCCCTAATTCCCTAAAAGAAGCTTTGGGTTGTGGTTTCGCGCCTGACCGTATCGAAGCGACTGGGCCCAAGAATCTTGACTATCTTTTGACCTGTTTACAGCTAGATGTGCTGCTGAACGTTGACAATTTTGAGGAGTTAAAGCTGATCGCTGCCCTGCATAAGAAGCTGGGTTTGTCGCGCAGGGCACGGGTCTTTGTGCGCCTGTGTGGGTTCAATTCACCGCGTGTCAGCTTCACCCCGCAAGACAACACATTCGGTATTCATGTGAAGAATATCCCCGCAGTTCTAGACTGGTTGGTGGAGCATAAAAAGCAAATCGACTTTCAGGGGTTCGCCTTTTATGTCAGTGGTGCCAGCAATGAACAGCGGTTGGTTGCGATTGAGAACCAATTGGAACTGACTTTTCTGGCACGCAAAAAAGGCCTGCAGCCGAAAGGCATCGATATTGGTGGTGGCTTCGCTATTCAGTATGCTGACAGTCAAGAAGAATGGGATGAATACCAGCTTGCCTTGAAGCAATCGGTCAAAAACGAGATCCCCAGTCAAACTTGGAACAATTCTGGCCTTGGTTATCGTAACGATGACGGTGTTGTTGCAGGTGGGCCGCTTTATTTCAACCACTATAGCGTACGAACAAAAGGCGATGAGCTGGATGATCTGCTTAACAGGCGATTGCCGAAGCTAGGCAATACCAAGATCGCCAGTCTTATCAGCGATAATTTGCTTGAACTTTATATTGAGCCTGGCCGTGCCATGCTTGACCAATGCGGCATTACCCTGGGTCGTGTCAACTTTAACAAGCCTTCGACATGGGATGAAGAACTGGTCGGCGTTGATATGAACCAGACCAATTTACGATCAATGCACCACAAAAACCTAACGCAAAGTGTTGTGTTGTACCGCAATGCTGCACGAAACAAGTTGAATGATGAAGGATTGTTCTATATGGGCAATCTCTGTGTGTCCTACGATATACTGCAATACAACAAACAATTTCCTGATTTCATTCCTCAGGCGGGTGATATCGTGTGTTTTATGAACACTGCTCCCTATACGATGGATTTCAATGAAAGCACAACGCTGATGCAGCCAATCGCTACAAAAGTCGCTGTCTGGGAAAATCATGAAAAATGGAATTGGGCACTAGACAATAAATATATTCCCATTGATTTCAGTAGATTGGAGAAATAGCATGATCGTCAAAACCATGACCGATTTGATCGGCAACACGCCAATGTTGGAAATTGATCCAGCAATCACCGGCCTCAAAAATATTGACCTTTATGCCAAGCTGGAAATGATGAATCCTTTTGGCTCTGTCAAAGATCGTACCGCCTGGGGCATGATCAAAGATGATCTTGAAGATTTGAAAAAAACCAACAAAACCATATACGAAAACTCCAGCGGCAATACAGCAAAATCACTGCAAGCCATCGCGGGAATTCATGGTTTAAAGTTTAAGTTGGTCGCGGCATTGGCCAAGGTTGATGAGCAAAAAGATGTCCTGCTGGTGCAAGGGGCACAAATTGAAGAGATTGCCGCCGCCAGCGATTGTTTTGATCCGACTGATCCGAATGACCCACAGTTCTTAATCGAACGCACAGCCCGCGCCAATCCAGGTGAAGTTTATTTCCCCAGCCAATTTACCAATGAAAAAAATCCTGATTTTCATGAAAGCACGACAGCACTGGAAATTTTAGATGACTTGGGAACGGTGGACTATTTTATTGGTGGTCTTGGCACCACTGGATCAAGCCTGGGCATCACCCGCAAGCTACGGGAAAATAATCCTGCTTTTATTTCAATCGGCGTAACATCTAAGCCAAACCATTTTATCCCTGGTATCCGTTCGGTCGGTCAATTGTGGGAAACTGGTTTGTTCAAAAAAGAGATCTACGATGCCAATATTGCCTTGTCGTCGATGGAAGCTGTCGAAGGTATGATGACGCTCAACCGCCAATGCGGCGTGCTATGTGGCCCTTCTTCTGGAGCAAACTTTACCGCAGCCGTGGACTACCTGAAAACGGTCGATAACGATTTGACGGAACGCAAAAAGGCTGTGTTCATCGTTTGTGACCGCATGGAATGGTATATTTCTTATATTCGAGAGCGTATGCCACATATATTCGGCGAACAGAACAAAGAAAATGGCATTCAAAACTACGATAGCCTGAAGGCACCGCCTGCGAAAGTAATCAGAGTTGAGAACTTTGGGCAGTGGCAAAGAGAAAATTCAAACGCTGTAATGATTGATATTCGATCGCGCGACAGTTTTCAGGTGATCAGCATGCCACAATCGATCAACATGCCTGTCGAGATGTTTGAAAAATGGATCGATAACAACAACCCGTTTCCAGCGAATACACCAGTATTGATTATTTGTGCTATCGGCGAGCGTTCCAGGCATTACGCGTCTTACCTAAGCTCATTAGGTTGCCAAGCTTGGAATCTCGAAGGCGGCATTTTGTCATGGCATGATACATGCCGAATCGCTGCATAAGTCATGAACCTGCATAAATACGGCATAATTAAACACCATTATTGCGACAAAGGTTACAAATTATGAGCTTTCCAATACCTGTTACTGTTCTTTCTGGATTTCTGGGCGCGGGCAAAACAACCTTGCTGAACCATATTTTGAATAACCGCGAAGGACGCAAGATAGCGGTTATTGTCAACGATATGAGCGAAGTCAATATTGATGCAGCCTTAGTT
>VEQJ01000086.1 GCA_018883285.1 Alphaproteobacteria bacterium | reverse complement strand
CGGTAACCCTGTTCAGCGGTTGGATGTTTGCCAGCTCGCCCGCGGTATCCGCGCTGGAACACCCTGTTTACGATATTGTCGTGCTGGACTGCAAAAACCCCAGCGGCGCGGTTAAGGTTGAGGTGGAGGAGCCGCCTGCACCCGCGAATGGTAACGCCCCCGCCCCTAGCGAACAACCTGCCCCCGCCCAACCCGCGCCCACCCGCATAATCGAATAGGGGCTAAGCCCTTGCCAAAGGGGGGTGGGTGCGCTAAGGCCATAGAAACGACTATAACATCCCCCTTTCAAAGGATCTGACCATGGCAAATACTGCCCCCAAAATGTTTCAACGCCCCAAAATCGCCCTGATTGGCGCGGGGCAAATTGGCGGAACCCTAGCCCTGCTAGCCATGGCTGAGGAATTGGGCGATGTCGTGCTGTGCGACGTTGCTGAGGGCGTGCCGCAGGGTAAGGCGTTGGATATTTACCAGGCCTCTGCCGTGTTGGGCAGCGATTCAGCCCTAAGTGGGGCACAGGATTACGCCGCGATTGCGGGCGCCGATGTCGTGATTATCACCGCCGGCATTGCCCGCAAACCGGGAATGAGCCGTGATGACCTGATGTTCACCAACGCGGGCATTATTAAACAGGTGGCCAATGGTGTGAAGCAGCATGCGCCCAACGCCTTTGTGATTGTGATTACCAATCCGTTGGATGCGATGGTGGCCTATTTCCAACAGGAAAGCGGACTGCCCGCCAACAAGGTGGTGGGGATGGCTGGCGTGCTGGATTCCTCACGCTTTCGCATGTTCCTGGCCGAAGAAATGAAGGTGTCGATTGAGGATGTTAGCGCCTTTGTGTTGGGCGGTCATGGCGACACCATGGTGCCGATGGTGCGCTATACCACGGTAGCGGGCATCCCCCTGCCCGATCTGGTCGCCCTGGGTTGGATTAGCCAAGCCAAGCTGGATGAGTTGGTCAAACGTACCCGCAGCGGTGGGGCAGAAATTATCGACCTGCTGAAAACGGGGTCGGCCTTTTATGCGCCCGCCACCAGCGCGATTGCCATGGCCAAATCTTATCTGCGTGACAAAAAACGGGTGCTGCCCTGCGCGGCGCTGCTGACCGGTCAATATGGGGTCAATGGCCTGTATGTCGGCGTGCCAACGGTGATTGGCGCGGGTGGGGTCGAACGGATTGTCGAGCTGTCGCTGAACGCTGAGGAAAAAGCCATGTTTGATCATTCGGTGGCGGCGGTGCAGGGGCTAATGGACGTGCTGAAAACCCTGCCTAAGGCGGCTTAGGGTTTCACGTTCGCCTCATGAATCTGTGCGGATAAACCGACGCACTATCTTAAGGGTCGGTCGCTATCGCCCGCTGCCTGCTGTCATCCTAACGCATACGAGGATCCAGGCGGTGGAATTGCTAAGCTATGACCGTGCCGTTGGTGGATTTCCGCCTACGCGGAAATGACGACCGTTCACTGGTTTTTGCTGTTGAAATCACCTCCGACAAAAAAAACTTTTCGTGGGTTGAATAAGCGCTAAGAAGCGGCTATAGAGGCAACAAGTGATGACCAACGCCACCAACCAATCGGTTGATGGGCATTCCAACAAGGTGAGATTTTTTCGATGAACCTGCATGAATATCAAGCAAAATCGCTGCTGGCCAAATTTGGCGTAGCGGTGCCCAACGGCTTTCCCGCCTTTTCGGTGGCGGAGGCTGAAACCGCCGCGCAAAAGCTGGCGGGGCCTGTTTATGTGGTTAAGGCGCAGATTCACGCGGGTGGCCGTGGTAAGGCGGGCGGGGTTAAGGTGGTCAAATCCCTGGCCGACCTCAAAACTGCCGCCACCGATATTTTGGGCAAAACCCTGGTTACCCCGCAAACCGGCGCCGAAGGTCGGCTGGTGCGCCGTTTGTATGTTGAGGAGGGGTGCGCGATTGCCCGCGAACTGTATCTGAGCTTTCTGGTTGACCGCGGCACTCAGCGGGTGATGGTGATCGCCTCCACCGAGGGCGGCATGGATATTGAGGAGGTGGCCGAACACACCCCCGACAAAATTTTTACCTTTACGGTGGATCCCGCCACCGGCTGGCAAGCTTTTCACGGTCGCCTGCTGTGCCGTGCCTATGGCCTGACCGAAAAGGCCAGCGTGCAAAGCGCCATGAAGCTGTTTGCCAATCTGTACAACGCCTTTTGGGGGATTGATGCCAGCCTGGTGGAAATTAATCCGCTGGTCGTTAAGGCGGATGGTGGCCTAATCGCCCTGGACGCTAAGGTGTCCATCGATGACAACGCCTTGTATCGTCATCCCGACATTACCGCCATGCGCGATGAGGATGAGGAGGATCCGTTGGAGGTGGAAGCGGGTAAGGCTGGGCTGAACTACATCAAGCTGGACGGCAATATTGCCTGCCTGGTTAATGGCGCGGGTTTGGCGATGGCCACCATGGATATCATCCAACTGTGTGGGGGTTCGCCCGCCAACTTCCTGGACGTCGGCGGCGGCGCCACCCGTGAGCAGGTGACGAAGGCGTTCCGCATCATCCTATCCGACCCGAATGTTGAGGGGATTTTGATCAACATCTTTGGGGGCATCATGCGCTGCGACATTATCGCAGAGGGCGTGTTGGCCGCCGCCAAGGATGTGAAGCTGTCGAAGCCGTTGGTTGTCCGCCTGGAGGGCACCAATGTTGAGCTGGGCAAGAAAATCCTGCGTGAATCGGGGTTGGCGGTCATTTCCGCCGACAACATGGCGGATGCTGCCCAAAAAATCGTTGCCGCGGTTGCGGAATCTAAGAAAAAAGGAGCCGCCTAATGGCTGTACTGGTTAACAAAAACACTAAGGTTATCTGCCAAGGCTTTACCGGAGCCCAAGGCACTTTTCACAGTGAGCAGGCGATTGCCTATGGCACCAACATGGTTGGCGGCGTTACACCTGGCAAGGGGGGCGAAACCCACCTGAATCTGCCCGTGTTTGACACCGTGCGCGAAGCGGTGGAGAAAACCGGCGCCAATGCCAGCGTGATTTATGTGCCACCGCCCTTTGCCGCCGATGCAATTCTTGAGGCCGCCGATGCAGAAATCCCGCTGGTGGTCTGCATCACTGAGGGGATTCCTGTGCTGGACATGATGCGGGTGAAGCGTGGCATCCTGAACTCCAACACCCGCCTGATTGGCCCCAACTGCCCCGGTGTGATTACCCCTGGCGAATGCAAAATCGGCATCATGCCAGGCCATATTCACCAGCCTGGTAAGGTGGGGATCGTTTCCCGCTCCGGCACCCTGACCTATGAGGCGGTGTTCCAAACCACCGCGCTGGGGCTGGGGCAATCGACCTGCATCGGTATTGGCGGCGACCCCATTAACGGCACCAACTTTATTGACGCGCTGGAGCTGTTTTTGGCTGACCCACTGACAGAGGCCATCATCATGATTGGCGAAATCGGTGGCGATGCTGAGGAAGCGGCCTGTGAACTGTTGCGCGCCAGCAAGATTAAAAAGCCAACCGCTGGCTTTATCGCTGGCCTCACCGCGCCTCCTGGCCGTCGGATGGGGCATGCGGGCGCGATTGTCGCGGGTGGTAAGGGTGACGCCAACAGCAAAATTGAGGCAATGAAGTCGGCCGGCATCGTGGTGGCCGATTCGCCCGCTGGTATGGGTCAGGCGCTGCTGAAAGCCATGGGCAAGTAGCCTGTTGCGCTGTTTGGTCTGGAATCGCTGGGGACATAGTTGTTCTAATTTAGAAACAAGAGCGTTTTCGCTTTAGTTCACCACTAGGCTTTCGCATACAGCCAAAACCCTGTAGAACCAGACAATGATCGCTGTCATTGAATCCTATCGCGCTGGCCTATTTGGCCGTAAGCATCTGCTGAACAATCTGGGCGCTGGCCTGGTGGTGGGGCTGGTCGCGTTGCCACTGGCGATGGCCTTTGCGATTGCCAGCGGGGCAAAGCCTGAGCAGGGGTTGTACACCGCGATTGTCGCAGGCTTCCTGACCTCCACCCTGGGGGGCAGCCGCCTACAAATCAGCGGGCCCACTGGGGCGTTTATCGCCATTTTGTCGGGCATTACCGCCGTTCATGGCATTGCGGGGCTACAACTGGCCACCATCATGGCGGGCTTTATTCTGTTAGCCATGGGGCTGTTGCGGGTGGGCGCCATCATCAAATACATTCCGCGTCCGGTCATTATTGGCTTTACCAGCGGTATCGCCACCATCATCTGGGTTGGGCAGTGGAAGGATTTTTTTGGCCTAAAGCCCGCCGCCAGCTCGCTGCTGTTTCATGAAAAGCTGCTAGCGCTGCTACAGGCCTTGCCCCATTTGGATTGGGCGACCACTTCCCTCGCCTGCCAAACCCTGTTGGTGCTGATTTTCGCGCCAAGGTTTTTGCCCAAAATTCCCGCGCCGCTGTTGGCCATTATCTACGCCACCGTCGTGCAAATCGGCATGTTTGACCAGGTTGCCACCATCGGCAGTGCCTTTGGCGGTATCCCCCAGTCTCTGCCCAGCTGGCAGTGGCCAACCGTGAGCCTGCAGAAAGTTTTAGAGCTGGCGGGCCCCGCCTTTGCGATTGCCATGTTGGGCGCGATTGAATCGCTGTTGTCGGCGGTGGTGGCCGATGGCATGGCGGGCACCAAACATGATTCCAATCAGGAACTGGTGGGTCAGGGGATTGCCAACATCGCCGCGCCGCTGTTTGGCGGGTTTGCCGCCACCGGGGCAATTGCCCGTACCGCCACCAACATCCGCCATGGCGCCACCAGCCCGTTGTCGGGCATTGTCCACTGCGCCGTGCTGCTGCTGATTATGCTGATCTTTGCACCATGGGCTAAGCATTTGCCGCTATGTGCCCTGTCGGCCATTTTGTTTGTGGTCGCCTATCGGATGGGGGAATGGCACCATTTCATCCATCTGTTCAAAACGGCGCCAAAATCGGATGTGGCGATTATGCTGACCACCTTTGGCCTGACGGTGTTCAGCGATTTGGTGCTGGCGGTTAATGCGGGGGTCATGTTGGCCGCGCTGTTGTTCATGAAACGGATGGGCGATGCGGTAACGGTTGAGGATACCACCCAGGATTTAGAGGATCTGGGATCCACCCCGCTGCCCCCCAACACGATGATTTACCGCATCAATGGCCCCTTTTTCTTTGGCGCGGCGGAACGGTTGCAGGATTTGTTGCAGGCGATCAACGATAGGCCGCTGGCCTGTCTGATTTTGGATATGCGCCAGGTGCCCTTTGTTGATGCGACGGGGGTGGCGGTGCTGGGCGATTTGATTGGCCAGTTTCATAAACGCGACACGCGGGTGATCCTGTGCGGCGGTGGCAAGCAATTGATGGCCAATTTGGATAAGGCGCACCTGCTGACCAAATTGGGGCTGAACAATATTGTCAGTGATGTGAAAAATTTGGGCGATGCCCTGGCCAGCTAAGCCTCAAGGCAAACAGCCCCAGCGACAGCCAAAATCATCAAAGAATCATCAATGGAGGCCGGGACCGGAATTGAACCGACGTACGAGGCTTTGCAGGCCCCTGCATAACCACTCTGCCACCCGGCCAGCGTGATTGATTGTGAATTGTTATTTAGGGGTTCATCGGGGCAACGGTCAAGCTTATCGTTGTTGCCCCCCCTCTCCATTTTTATGTGCTGAGCAAGAGGGGGTTAAGTGTTTAGTTTCTCATTGTAGTGGTGTATTATACAGCGAACTGCGAAGGGAGGAACTATGGGACAAATTTTACACGCAAGGGCTACGACGACGCACCGCCAGCGAGCTTTCATACAGCAATCTGAAGA
>VEQJ01000358.1 GCA_018883285.1 Alphaproteobacteria bacterium | reverse complement strand
GGTGGAAGGGATGCAGTTTGACCGCGGCTTCCTGTCCCCCTATTTCGTCACCAACGCCGAAAAAATGCTGTGTGAGCTGGAAAATCCCTTTATCCTGATTCACGAGAAAAAACTGTCCAGCCTGCAACCCATTCTGCCTGTGTTGGAAGCAGTGGTGCAGTCGGGTCGCCCCCTGCTGATTATCGCTGAGGATGTTGAGGGTGAAGCCCTAGCCACCCTGGTGGTCAACAAGCTGCGCGGTGGTCTGAAGATTGCTGCGGTGAAGGCTCCTGGCTTTGGTGACCGTCGTAAGGCGATGTTGGAAGACATTGCCATCCTGACCAAAGGTCAGCTGGTCAGCGAAGACATCGGCATCAAACTGGAAAACGTGACACTGGCCATGCTGGGTACCGCCAAACGGGTGCTGATTACCAAGGATGACACCACGATTATTGAGGGCGCAGGCGATAAGAAAGATATCGAAGCGCGCTGCAACCAAATCCGTGAGCAGGCCAAGGATACCAATTCCGACTATGATCGCGAAAAATTGCAAGAACGCCTGGCCAAATTGGCTGGTGGGGTTGCGGTGATTCGCGTTGGTGGCGCTACCGAAGCCGAGGTGAAGGAACGTAAGGATCGCGTTGAAGATGCGATGTACGCGACCCGCGCCGCGGTTGAGGAAGGAATTGTGCCAGGTGGCGGTATCTCTTACCTCTATGCCCTGAAAGTGCTGGACGGCGTTAGCTTTGCCAATGATGACCAACGGGTCGGCATCGACATTATCCGTCGCGCCCTGACCTATCCAACCCGCCAAATCGCCGAAAATGCTGGTGTTGATGGCGCGGTGGTGGTTGGCAAAATCAGCGAGAGCAAGGATGGTGCCTTTGGCTACAACGCCCAAACCAATGAGTATGGCGACATGGTCAAGGCCGGTATCATCGACCCAACCAAGGTGGTGCGTCTGGCCTTGCAAAACGCCGCATCGGTTGCGGGTCTGTTGATCACCACCGAGGCCATGGTGGCCGATCTGCCTGAGAAAAAGGCTGCCGCTGGCGGTGGTCAGGGTGGCATGGGCGGTATGGGCGACATGGATTTCTAATCTGCGACGCTCGACTGCCACACCAGGCATCGAAAAACGGGGGGATGGTCTTGCAAAGGGCTGTCCCCCTTTTTTTCTACCTGACCTCCCCCTCTATTCTTACCCCGCCCCCTGACCCCCTCCCGCAAGGGGAGGGGGAACAGAGAGACACTCCACCCCTGCAGGAGAGTCGGATCGCGGCAGCGATTCGGTGGGGGGGTAACCACACTCGAAAACAGAAAAGGCGGTCAGGCGAAAGATAGGGGGGGCGCGCCTATTTAATCAGCAACCCCTGCCCCGTCGGCAATTCCAGCACCTCATAGC
>VEQJ01000085.1 GCA_018883285.1 Alphaproteobacteria bacterium | reverse complement strand
GCATTGTGGTGGGCATTGGCATGGCCATGATTTCCTATGCATCGCAGCAATATTTGGCCGCTTATTGTGCTCAAGAAGCCAGCCTGTGCAATGTTGCCAGCAAGGATGCCGTCAACACCCTTGTGCAGCAAATTACCGATGGCACGGTGTGGCTTAAACTGTATGAGCCCAACTATTGGCTATTTATCCTGGCGGGCTTCCTGCTGCTGCAAATGATGAAGTTTTCTGGCCGCCTTGCGGAGATTTTTGGCACCGGCGATGCGGGTAGTGGCTTTAGGGATGAGTTTAACGTAGGGGTAACGATGGGGGATAGCGCGGGTAGGCAATTAAGCAATCAGGCGTTGTTGGCGGCGATTGGCGGAACCAAAACCATCATCACCGCCCCCGTAACCGCCGCCAAAGCGGTTGGTGGCTTTTTGGAACGCACCCGTTCCCCCTTCGGCAGCCTCAGCGATTCTGAACTGGCCAGCATGGGGATGAGCCGCAAGGATGCCAACTCCTTTGAAAAAATGAAGGCGAATTTGGAGGCGCAGGCGCAGGCTGGCAATGCGGATGCCATGTACAAACTGGCACTGATCGCGGAAAAAGCGACCATGAGCGACAAAACGCAGGCCTACGCCTATCAAAAAATGGCCGCCAACGCTGGTGATCCACGTGCGCAGGCGGCGTTGAAGCGGTTGGAGAAAGATTTATCCGCTGATCAAATCCGCCAGGGCAACAAAATGGCCGATGACTGGAAAAAAACAGGGCAACTGCCCCACTTTACCCCCCCTTTTAGAGGTTAAGGCCATGACGGTACGGGGCATGATCAAAGGATGGCTAACGGGTTCGGGGCGCAACAGGCTTGCACCAGGGCTTGCAGGCCTAAAGCCCCTATCCCTGCTGCTGCTTTGTCTGTTGCTAACCACATTCCTGACCGCCACCCCCACCCCCGCGCAGGCCGCCATTCCCACGGGGTTGCTGTGTCCTGTAGAAAACATACCCGGTTGTGCTCCTTTGATATCACCTTTTGGTTGGCGTTGGGGAAGATTGCATGCGGGCGTCGACCTTCATTGCATTGCTTCCCGTACAAAAATTTTAGCAGCTAGCTCAGGTCTTATATGTAGTGCTAGACAACCTGGGGATACTGGCGGCTACGGCAAACGCGTTACGGTTTATCATCCCGCAGGAGACTTCTGGACAACTTATAACCATTTGGCTGACTTTACTTTTTCTCGAAACAATATATCCGCTGGTGCTGGGATTCCAGTTGCAACTGGTCAAGCTGTTGGTATTTGCGGTCTTACTGGTAACATTACGGGACAACACCTTCATTTTGAGCTTGCTGTCCCCAAATCAAATGGCTGCTCCTATGGGGGCAAAGTACTAATGGATACCCAATCCAGTCATTGCGCTTATGATCCATGGCCATCAATCATCAAAACGGGTGGTGGCGGCGGGGGTAGTGGATCCCTACCACCAGGCAGCGTACCGCCAGGATCTGACGATAAATTTGAACTCGATAACCCTGGTGCCCATGTTGGGGACTTAATGGAAACCATCGGCCAGGGGTGTTGGCTGTGCAACATTTTTGCCCTTAGCTATGACATATCGGTGGTGCTTAGTGAGCGGGTTTTTGACAAGCTGGGCGCGCCCTTAGCCAATTTGATTGCCGTCGCCCTGGGAATCTGGGTGTTGTTTCAGGCCGCCAAGCTGATGACGCCCTTTGGCCCCATGGCGGGCCCCACCGGCATTGCCAACATGATCTTTATCCGCTTAGGGATCGCGCTGTTGGTCATGACCATGCTGCGCCTTGGGTTCAGCGCCTATAACGATATGATTCAGGCGCCGTTAATGGGCGCGGGCGTTGAATTGTCGCAGGAACTGTTAAACACCGCCAGCAATACGCTGAGCAGCCTGGGCAGCATGTGGAAAAAGCCCGATTGCGAAGACAGTTTTATTCCTACGCCCTATATTTCCGCCGCCGCCACCTATTACAACAACCATCCAGAGGCCAACACCACCCGCCGCAACTTTATTTGCCTGCCGCGACAGATGCAGGATACTTTGGGGTCGGGCATGGCCTTTGGTATCAGCAACATTATGGCGGCTGGCAATTTGGCCGAAATTTCGGGTGAGGCGGTTGTCAGAGCCTTTGACCGCTTTTTCTCAGGCGTTGTGTTGGTTGCCCTGTATTTTATCGCCATCATCATTTTTGGCATGTTTTTGCTGGACATGTTGTTCCGATTCATCCTTACTGGCGCGCTTAGCCCGATATGGTTGGCCTCTGCCGTATTTCCCAACACCCGTTTTGCCTTTTCCCAGGGGGTTCGCCAGCTGGCACGATGCGCCCTAACCATGGTATTGATGACGGTGTTGATTGTGATTGCCGCGGGGCTGATTGGTATCAGCACCCAAAACGCCCTGGAAAATGGCAAAACCACCCTAAAGCCTGAACAAAAAACCGCTGTTGAGGCGTGCCTGACTAAGGGCGCGGCGGCGGCTGCGCACTGCGTTTCAGAAGGCATTGACCCCAAGGACTGCGACATGTCTTATGGCGCAACCCCTGCCCCCTCTACCACGAGTGGCGGCACTGGTGGAACGGGCGGGACTGGGGGAGCCAGCGGAAGCACTCCCACCACCAGCGGCACAACGGCGGGCGACTGGCCAGTACCTAAGATCCCTGCCACCACCAAAATTTTGATCACTTCTGGCCACAGGCTTGATATCAACACTGGTACAAGCGGCACCTCCAGCTATAATGGGATCTACAATGGTGAGCAGCGGACGCTGGAATCGATTGCAACCGAACAGGCCGCCATCGTGTTTCGCAGTGTTTTCGCTGCCAAGGGTCTAACCGTGATTTCTGCCCCACCCCTACCCAGTGGTAGGGGCGACAATGCCCGACGCGCTTATCAAGATCAGGTGGCGGCACGTGCGGCTAGCTTTAATGCCTATCCCTTGGAACTGCACTTTGATGCGCCACCAGGTGGCCAGAGTGGGGTTATTAGTGGGGGCAAGTACGACGCTAGTGGCAACAGCCTGAGTGAAAATGATGTGCGGTTAGCACGCTCCTTTGGATCGTTTTCATTCAACCATCAGTGCGGCGTGGACCCCTGCGGCGCAACCGTGCGTGGTATTAGCATTTTGGAAATTGCTATGATGGATTCAAACCTGACCAACCTGGTGTTGCAGGGTATTAACTCAGGCAATTTCAGTGCGTTTAGGGCGGCGATGCAAACCTATGCAACGCAGGCCGCCACCGCCCTGCTAACCCCAGCAGGCAGCCCACTACCCTCAACCCCTGCCCCACCCACCACTTCCCCTGTCGGTGCGGGCAGATGCCCCTCCGTCAACATTGGTGCGGGTGGTGGTGTCGGTGCGGGTATGGGCGGAAGCGTTAGCCAGCCCCCTGCCAACACCCAACCCTGGGGCGGATCGACCGACCCCGAAGCCATCATGTTTTCCTGCATGATGAATGTGGGCGGCTTCACCATCGGCCTGGGCAACCCCGCCTTTTATCAAATGTTGGCGGGCGTTTTGGTGGTGCTGTTGTACATGTCGCGCATGTACAACCTGGCCGCCATGTATGTGGGCGTTAGTCAGGATAGGGGGCCAACACTGGGTCAATTGATGGCGGGCATCACCATGAAGGGTATCGGTATTGCGGGTGGCGCAGTCGCCGGTTTTGCGAGCGCGGCCGCATCGATGACGATTGCGGGGGGCGGCAAGCTGTTGGGCAGTACTTTGCAGTTAGGCAGTTCTCTTTCGCCCCAAAGTGCTCCACGCGATGGCAGTGGCGGCCAACCCCCCGATGCGGGGGGGGGCGGCGGCCAACCATCGGGCGGATTGTCAGCATCATCTGATGACATGAGCCGCCAGTCAGCCCAGGGTGGTGGTATTCAAAGCAATATTGAAATATTCAATACTATTGTAGATATTGAATATGATTCATATGGCAATGCAACCATAAATTATAGCAGTTCATCCTCCCGCGCCTATAATGGCAATCAAGCTTTCAACGAATCGAACTCTGATGATAATCCTCCCGATGCTGATGATAATTCCCCCGAGCAGAATTGGGCTAGCAGAGCAGGGGAAGCGATGGGCGGCGGCCTGAATGATTTGGACAATTTATTTGAGGCAATTGGCAATTTCTGGAAAAACCTAGGTAAAATTCCCGCCAAAGCTGCCCTGGCTGCCCTTGCACCTGTTATTTTGGCAACCAACAACGCAATGGCACAAATTTCACCCGAACAGCAGGCGGCGCTGGCCAAGGCCACGGGGGCAACCAAAGCCGCCGCCGCCCATGTTCATAGAGCTGTAGAAACGCTAGCCCAAGGAACTCTTAAAGGCGCAAGTTTTGGATTTGAATTGAGCGAATTCATAGGAGAGATTGCGCTTGAAGAAAACAAAAAACTTACAGAAACAAAAGAAAAGTACAAAGATAAAAAAGCAAAGTACAATAAAGACAAGAGAAGACATGATTACTTAGAAAACAACATCGAAAAACTTAACGAACGCGAGAAAGCTGAGCTCAAAAAACTTAAAGAAAAATTACCAAATGATAAATTAGAAGTTCAAAATTTAGAACGTGAAGTTGCAAAACTTAAGTATGAAAACCCTTTGTTTGAAACTTAATATCACAACAACCACCGCTATTTTGGGAACAACTATAAAAATAGCTTGCAGGAGATCTGTCCCCTTCAACAATTATGGATTAGTCTGTAAAAGCTCAGAAATGCCCTGCAACACCCGTTCCACCGACAAATCCTGCAGCTGATCTTGGCGAAGCCAGCTGGCCATAACCCCACGCGGCGCCATGCGGGTGGGATCGCTGGCTTGGGAGAACAGGGTCAGGCTGGGGGCGCCGACAATCGCCGCCAAATGCATGGGCCCCGTGTCATTGCCCACCGCCAGCGCTGCACGCCGTGCCAGGCTGGCCAACTGCCCCAAACTGGTCTGGCCAACCAAATTGATAGCGCCCGAAGCCATCTGGGCAATCACCGCCGCCTCAGCCGCCTCCGCCTGCGTCCCCACCACCACGGGGGTTATCCCCTGCCCTATCAACGCCCGCGCCAATTGGCCATACAGCTCCGCCGGCCAGCGTTTTTCTGGCCGATGCGGGGAACAGCCAGGGATCAGCAGGGCATAACGGCTGGGCAGGTTGAAATCCGCCACCTCACCCCGCAACCAATCCAAATTCGGCGGGGGGCAGCTGGCAATGCTTGCCCAGGCCATCTGCTCCGCCAGCCGTTCCAGGGAATGCAATTGGCGGCGATGGGGGGTGTTGTGACGATGGCTAGCCCCCGCCGCAATGCCCGACCACGACGGCTTTGGCGGCAACAGCAGGCGATGATACAGACCGCTGCGGCCAGAGGTTTGCAGGTCATAGATAAAGTCAAAACGCTGACGCTTTTCTGGCTGACCATCCGCACGCCAGCCGTTCAGCAGCCTGACCAGCCGCCACAGCCCGCGCCATTGGTGCCATTTCGGGCAGTCGTCCACCACCACCTGATCAAACCAACCGCTGGCCTGCCCCAAACCCGCAAAGGGGCGGCGGGTTAGCAGGGTAAAGTGGGTGGCGGGATCAATGGCCAACCAATGCTGCCGAATCGCCTGCATCGGGCTGGTTGCCAGCAGCCAATCGCCCAACGCCCCATGCTTGATTACCAGAATTTTGGTCATTCAGCGCGCCCGCCACAATTTGTACTGGTCATTGGATGCCAACAGCTCAACATGCTCAAAACGTGTTTGCAACAGGAGCGCCAAATTCAATCGATGCTGCATCACCAGATACAGTGCGCCGCCATGGGACAAAAAGCGGGGTGCATCGGCAATCAATCGCGCCAACACATCCATGCTTTGCGC
>VEQJ01000084.1 GCA_018883285.1 Alphaproteobacteria bacterium | reverse complement strand
GGACATTCCCGCTGATTATGGCCACTGGAGCAATATTCATCGTCGTTTTTGCCGTTGGCGTGACAATGGGGTTTGGGAGAAAATTCTTGGAACCTTGATTGATGATCCTGATTTTGAATGGTTAATTTTCCAAGGGGTCGGGGATAAACCTTCGCCTTTAGGCGGAACTAGCCTTTAGCTAGGAGTAGGTCTATAAGGGGGAATGGGGATAGCAGGAAAAGACCGATATAGTCGCGGTGCGCACACGGTGCTGGAGCTGAAGTACCACTTGGTGTGGAAGACGAAGTATGGGTACCCAGTTTTGGTGGGTGATGTTGGGCTGCGGGTGCGGGAGATGCTGCGCCAAATTTGCAGTGAGAATGGGATAGCGGTGGTGCGGGGGAATGTGCGGGCGAATCATCTGCATATATTGGTGAGTGCGCCCAGTCATCTATCACCAGCAAAGATTGCACAATATTTAAAAGGGAAAAGTTCGTATCGATTGCAACGAGAGTTTCCAGATCTTAAGAAGCGGTATTGGGGAAGTCACTTGTGGTCTCGGGGCTATTTTTGCTGTACGATTGGCGCGGTGACGGAAGAGATGATCAAGAAATACATAGAAGATCAGGAAGATACACCAGAAGGATTTAAGGTGTGGGATGAGGTTCTGCACGGTGGGACGGCGTCAGCCGCGCCTGCCTTTAGGCCGATACCCACACCCTCGTCTTTAGACGAGGGTGGTTGATTTTAGATAAATTTACAGTTGACACACAAACTAGATATGATATGTATAAATGGCTTAGATAAAACCTAATAGACCTTGTCAAAATTGAGGAAATTTGTAATGATGAAAAAAATGGCGAATTTAAGGCATACCATGACTGAAGCCGACTATACCGATTTTTTTAACGGCCTAAATCCTTTTGAACGTGTTCTGGAAGCCGAACGGCTTTTCCGCGGCCTGCAACCCATTGATATCGCACAATTGTACGAATCGCAAGAGTTGCTGGGCGGTGAGCTGGCGGTGCAGGAAAAATTTGCGATGACCGAAAGCTTTTTGCAAAACATTAAATCCCGTCACCCTAAGGATTCCACAGCTTTTGCCCTAAGTCAAAAACTGTTGGGCGCGGCGGTGCATGATGCCTGTCGTTTCTGGATCAGCGTGCCGGGGCAATTGTTGTTTGACTTTGACAATTTCCAACATTTGGAAATGGCTGAGATTATTCTAAAGGCGATGAACCGTATCAACCGTGCCTATCTGCACCAGGTGCAAACCCGCCGGTTAGAGGATTTGCGGGTGATTATGCGGCGCGCCACCGATCAGCAGGATTTTCGTCAGGAAATGGAAACCCGGACCAAGGTCATCGAATTCCTGAACTTTGTGCATTATGAGGAGCAGTTGCAGCAGCCCATGGCCGCCGCACCCGCCGCCGTGGTCAGCCAATAGCTTTTGTCGCCATCGCCATGGATGATCCGCATCAGCCCTGTTTGGGCTACATCACCACCGCCAGCGTTCACGATGCCCAGAATTTAAGCTTTCGGCTGTTACAGGCGGGGTTGATTGCCTGTGCCAACATCCTGCCCACCATGACCAGCATTTATCGCTTTGATGGCAAAATCGAAAGCGCGGCTGAGGTGGTGATGCTGATCAAAACCACGGCAGCGCGGCAGCAGGCGATTACCGATTTGGTGCGCAAACACCACCCCTATAAACTGCCCTGCCTAGTCTTTCTGCCCATCACCGGCGGCCTGCCTGGGTTTTTGGAGTGGGTAACGGCCAGCTGCCAACCTTAGACCAACTCCCTAGCCATCGCCCCCTATTTCGCAAAAAACAGTTCGGTGACGATATAGTTGGCGAACAGGATCAGGATGGAGGCGGTAACGACCGCGTTGGTGGTTGCTGTCCCCACCCCCTCGGCGCCGCCGCGCGAACGAAATCCCTGGTAACAGCCCATCATGGCGATGATAAAGCCAAACACCGCCGCCTTTACCAGGCCAGAGAATACATCGATAAATTCCAAATACTGCACGGTGTTGTGCAAATAGGCGGCGGCGTTGAAGTTCAGTTTGTAAACCGAAATGATATAGCCGCCCAAAATGCCGATAACATCGGCCACCCCCACCAACAGCGGCAGGGTGATGGTCGCCGCCAACAGCCGTGGCGCGATCAGATACTTAAAGGGGTTGGTGGACAGGGTGGTCAGGGCGTCAATCTGCTCCGTCACCCGCATCGTCCCCAGCTCTGCCGCGATCGCCGCGCCCACGCGCCCCGCCACCATCAGCCCCGCCAGCACCGGCCCCAATTCCCGCGTCATCGACAGCACCACCACGGTTGCGACCGAGCTTTCGGCCGAAAAGCGGGAAAAGCCCGAATAGGTCTGCAACGCCAACACCATGCCGGTGAACAGCGCGGTTAGCCCCACGACGGGCAGCGAGTAAAAGCCGATATCGCGCATTTGCTTAACAACCAATTGTGCGTAAAACGGCGGCGTAACGCTGTGACGCAGGCTGGTTCCCACAAAGGCGACCAGCCGCCCAATCACCTGGGTGATGATCAGCACGCCGCGGCCAAGGGCGGTAACAACGGGAATCGAATTGGTCAGCATCTGGGGGTTACCTCACGCGCGGTTAAACATCATCACTGTAATGCCGTTGCAACCGTCCGCCAAGTCCTGTTAACACGCTGTAGCCAATCGTGCCCGTATCGCGCGCCAACGACTCAGCGTCATAGTGGGCGCCCAGCACGGTTGCCTCCCCAGCTGTTGCCAACAGCGACTCTGGCACCGCCGACACATCGATAACGGTCAGATCCATCGATACCCGCCCGACCACCGGGCATGGCACATCGTCGATATAGCACACACTGTGGCTGGTTGGCCGCCACGGCACGCCATCGGCGTAACCGATGCCCAGGGTGGCCAGCCTGGTCACACCCGCGGGAATGGGGGTGGCGTGATAGCCAACGCTCAACCCCGCCCCCGTCACTTTGACAGAGCGTACCTGCAATATCGGCGCGGTCAGGGTAACGACCATCCGCATGGGGTTGGCGGCGGCGGGCGTGGGGTTCAGGCCGTACAGCGCCATGCCGGGGCGCACCTGATCAAAATGGTACCCAGCGCCCAGGAAGATGCCCGATGAATTGGCCAGCGATTTGTGTTGCCGATCACGCCACAACGGAATCGCCGCCAACCCATCCCGCTGCTTAGCGTTCATCGGATGGTCGGGCAAATCGGCGCAGGCCAAATGGCTCATCACCCCATCAATTGGCAGGGCGCGAAAGTCCGCCCCCTGGCACAGCGCGGCCAAATCCTGTACCGCCAGCCCCAATCGGTTCATGCCGGTGTCGATATGGATGATGGCGGTTGTGGAATCGGGGGCGGCCTGTTGGCACAGGGCGGCAAAATCACTGACCTGTTGGCGTGGCAACATGTCAAATCTGGCACTTTTTGCTTTGGTCTGCACGATTGTCGCCCTCATTTGGGCACGGGCGTCTGCCGTGATATTTGCCGTCTTCTATAACTCCGGCCTGCCCAGCACGGCAGATTTTGCGCGTGCCATCGTTTCTTTTGAAAACATCGAATTTCTTTTGGTCTATTTTGGGGTTGGACTGCTCTTTGCGACTTTCATCTTTGCAATAAGTGTCGTCGCTGTACCCTTGATGTATGACCGTAAAACTGATGCGGTGACGGCAGGACTAACAAGTCTGGCCGTGGTCGCTAAGAACCCAAGAGCGATGGCGATCTGGGCTGCAATCCTTGTGATGCTCATAAGCGTTGGATTCTTGACCGGTTTTATCGGCCTGATTTACACAGCACCGATCGCCGGTCATGCAACCTGGCATGCTTACCGAGCCCTGATTCGAACCCCACAGAATTAATCTCACCCATGGACAACATTGATCAGGCTGGGTTGTGGTCAGTATTCGTACTACTGGTCATGATTATGCTGGCATTAGATCTTCGCATGGGCGGCGGACGCTTGCATCGTGTCAGCGTTCGCGAGGCTGCAGTTTGGTCAACAATCTGGGTAGCCCTATCCTTCATCTTCGCAGCAGGGTTATGGTGGTACCTAGATAAAACACTTGGCCGTGATTTAGCGAATGAAAAAGCCTTAGCATTTATCACAGGCTATCTGATTGAAAAGTCGCTTGCTGTTGACAATGTTTTTGTCTGGCTGATGCTATTTAGCTTCTTTGCGATACCTCTCGAGTTGCAACGTCGGGTTCTCATTTACGGGGTATTAGGCGCCATTGCAATGCGCACCGGGATGATCTTTGGCGGCGCATGGCTAATAAACCAATTCCACTGGCTACTGTATTTATTTGGGGCATTCTTGGTCTTTACAGGGATTAAGATGTGGTGGTTGGCCGACCAAAAACCGAATCTAGAGAACCACCCCGTTCTAAAATGGGTTCAACGGCATCTTAAGCTAACGAACCGGCTACATGGGGAAAGATTCATTGTGAAAATACCCATCAATGGTCGGCAAGTGACTCATGCCACCCCACTACTTCTCGCACTCATTTTTGTTGAGTTGTCAGACCTCATATTTGCAGTTGATTCGATCCCAGCGATTTTTGCAATCACAACCGACCCATTCATTGTTTTGACGTCCAATGTTTTCGCCATACTCGGTCTACGCGCCATGTATTTTTTGATCGCAGACATGGCTGATCGTTTCTCTTTGCTTAAGTATGGCCTCTCGGCAGTCCTGGTTTTTATCGGAATCAAAATGCTACTTATTGATATCTATAAAGTTCCCGTTGGATTTTCACTAGCAGTTGTCGCCACATTTATTGGTATTTCAATCTTTCTATCGCTCAAGAAACCCACGCGCTAGACAATACACATACTTTAATTGTGAGCATTCGACACCTCATATAGCCGCTCGATTGCCCTAACAATAGCTTCTGAGACCAATTGATCAGAGAAATAGACTTCGCCAATACGAGCCTCTTGCAGCGCTTTATAACTTGCCGGATCTTCAGCATCGATCAAGATCCTGATGGGTGGATTAAGCGTCTTGGCTGTATCAACCATGCTACGGATAGCGACAGGATCGTTAGACGTCACAATCAACGCTGAAGCTTCGGCAATATGCGCCTGGATTAACACGGATGGATCCGTTGCGTCGCCATAGACGGCGGCTACACCGCCGGCACGCAAACTCTCAACCGTTTCGCGATTCTGTTCTGCTACCACAAAAGGAATCTGCTTTGCAGATAAGCCCTCTGCAACAATCTTACCGATTGCGCCATAGCCCACAATAACCACCTGTCCCTGCAACAACCGGCGTTCTGTGGACATCGGCAAAGCCGACATCGGATCTTGCCGCTGGTCAAGCGTCCTGGCTGCTAGTGATCGCGCCATTAGCCACTGGCGAAGCGGTGCAACCATACGAAATACAAAAGGATTCAGAGCGATAGAAATAAATGCACCGGCAATGATAAGACTGAAAGCCAGATTGGGAATCAAACCCAAGGACAAACCAAGCCCCGCGAGGATGAAGGAGAACTCGCCAATTTGCGCAAGGCTGGCAGCAACCGTAAGCGCTGAATTAAGGGGGTAACGCAACAACAAAACGAGCGCAACGGCTGCAATCGACTTTCCTAGAACAACAATCCCAACAACAGCTAGAACCCCTCCGGGATTATTCACTAGCACACGAGGATCGAGCAGCATGCCAACAGACACAAAGAAAAGCACCGAGAAAGCGTCTTGTAGTGGCAGAGATTCACGTGCGGCACGATTGCTAAGTTCGGATTCGCGCAGCACGACTCCTGCAAAGAACGCACCTAATGCAAAAGAAACATTGAAGAGAGCTGCAGCGCCAAAGGCAATACCAATTGCCGCCGTAATCACTGCTAGCGTGAAAAGTTCACGTGAACCGGTTTTTGCAATCAACCATAGGAC
>VEQJ01000083.1 GCA_018883285.1 Alphaproteobacteria bacterium | reverse complement strand
CTATAGGATTGGCAGGGAAGGGGGCAGAGGGTTCTGCCGCGGTATGGGGGACGTCGGTCACCACACCACCGCTGCCACTGCTGCCAGCGGCAAACAGGCCGCTGATGGCCGCATGTGCCACCACCTCACCGCTACCAAGCCGTTCGGCCAGGCTGGAACACAGCTGCACCTGCAGGCGCGCCTGTTGGAACAAGGCCTCCAGCGCCTGACCGTTAATAACCGCACCAGCCGCGGTGCTGACACTTAAATCTTTGTTGGCCATTTGCAGCAGATAGTCCTGCATCGCCCGATCGTCCTTCAAATAGGTCTCACTTTGGCCGCGTTTGGCGCGGAACAGCGGCGGTTGGGCAATGTAAAGATAACCATTTTCAATCAATTGGGGCATCTGACGGAAAAAGAAGGTCAACAGCAGCGTGCGAATATGGCTACCATCCACGTCGGCGTCGGTCATGATGATGATTTTGTGATAGCGCAGCTTGTTGATATCAAATTCATCGCTGCCAATACCGGTTCCCAGCGCGGAAATCAGCGTGCCAATCTCTGCCGAGCTTAGCATTTTGTCAAAGCGTACCCGCTCCACGTTCAGAATTTTTCCACGCAGCGGCAAAATCGCTTGGTTGGCACGGTTGCGCCCCTGTTTGGCGCTGCCGCCCGCGCTGTCCCCCTCAACGATAAAAATTTCGGATTTGGATGGGTCGCGCTCCTGACAATCGGCCAGCTTGCCGGGCAGGCCAGAAGAGTCCAGCGCACCCTTACGACGGGTTAATTCGCGCGCCCGCCGCGCCGCTTCACGCGCTGAGGCAGCCTCAATAGCCTTACCAATGATTTTCTTAGCCTCGGTGGGATTTTCCTCAAACCACTGGTTCAGCTTGTCGCCGCAGATGGATTCCACCACCGGCCGCACTTCAGAGCTGACCAGCTTGTCCTTCGTTTGGCTAGAAAATTTGGGGTCGGGCACCTTAACCGACAGCACGCAGGTTAAGCCCTCCCGCGCATCATCACCGGTCAGGCTTAGTTTATCCTTCAACTTGGCAGGAGCGAACTGCGCGGTGAAGGTGTTGATGGTGCGGGTCAGTGCGCCACGAAAGCCAGCCAGGTGCGTACCGCCATCCCGCTGCGGGATATTGTTGGTAAAGCACAACATGGTTTCGTGATAGCTTTCCGACCATTGCAAGGCCAATTCGACCGTGCAACCGTCGCGCTCACCCTTAATATAGATCGGGCTGTCGTGCAGGGCAGTTTTGTTGGCATCCAAATACTGCACAAAGGCTTTCACGCCGCCCTCGTAATACAGCTCTGTTTCGACTTCGGGGCTTTGGCGGGCATCAATAAAATGCAACCGCACGCCAGAGTTCAAAAAGGCCAGTTCGCGCAGGCGGTGTTCAACCGTTTTGGCGTCAAATTCGGTTTTGGTAAAAGTCTCATGCGATGGCCAAAAGGTCACCTCCGTCCCCTTTTGCCCTTCGGCGGCGGCACCCACCACCGCCAGCGGGGCATCAGACTCCCCATGTGAAAAGCGGATATAATGCTCCTTGCCGTCGCGCCAAATCCGCAAGTCTAGGCGGCTGGACAGGGCGTTCACCACCGACACCCCAACGCCGTGCAAACCGCCCGACACTTTATAGGAATTCTGGTCAAATTTACCACCAGCGTGCAGCTGGGTCATGATGACTTCGGCCGCCGAAATCCCCTCCTCCGCATGGATATCGACGGGGATACCGCGTCCATTGTCGCGTACCGTCACACTGCCATCAGCGTTCAGCACCACATCGACGCGATCGCAATGACCCGCCAGCGATTCATCAATGGCGTTATCCACCACCTCATAAATCATGTGATGCAGGCCGCTGCCGTCATCGGTATCGCCGATATACATGCCCGGGCGCTTGCGCACCGCCTCTAGGCCACGCAGCACCTTAATGGATTGGGCGTCATAGGATTGATTGTCGATGGGTTGGGGAACAGCTGTCATCCCGCAGTTGTAGCCTTAAACGGCGGCCAGCTCAAGAGGGTTGGACACGACTATGAGCCGAAATTAAATCGGCATCCGCATGATTTCTTGAATCGACCCAACGATACGGTCACGCATCGATACCACGGTTTGCAACACCAGCTCAGCATTGGTGGCGGACAGCACAATGTTGTTCAGCGGGGATTGCCCGGTCAGGGATTGCAGGCTGGCCTTATCGCTATCGCGGCCAACCGATATCGCATCCTCTAGAGACCGATCCAGCATTTGGCCAAAGGCACCTGTTGCCCCCCCATCGCGGGCGGGTGAACCACCAATCGACCCTAACCCCTGGCCAAGGCCAGTGGCATTTTTGGCATAGGCGGCGGCGGCATCGGCAATCTTGGTAACCATAGCCCTACTCTAACCCAGCTTTAGTTGCGAAGCAAATCAATCGTCCGATTGATCATGTCGCGTGAGGTTTCAATGGCGGCCAAATTGGATTCATAGCTGCGTTGGGCGCTTCGCATATCGGCGGCCTCAATCAGCGTGTTGACGTTGGGGGTTTTGACAAAGCCATTTTTGTCGGCGGCGGGGTGGCCAGGGTCATAGCGTTGGCCAAAATCGCTTTGGTCAGGTTGTACGCGGTCGATATCCACCGTTTGCATGCCGGTTTTGCGATCCAACACCTGTTTAAAGCTGATAACCTTGCGGCGATAGGGATCCTCGCCAGGCAATTTGGGGGTTGAATCCTGGTTGGCCAAGTTTTGGGAAATGACCAGCACCCTGGCACCCTGCACCTTCATGCCGGCGGCGGAAATCTTAAGCGCGTCTATCAAATCAGGCATGGTCGATTATACTCCTGTTTTTTCAGCGGTTAGGCCGCTTTGCCGATGGCGGTGCGTAACATCCCAACGTTTTTGCGATAGACACTAACGGCGGTGTTATAGATCGCTGAAGTCTGGTTCATGTTGAACAGCTGTTGTTCCAGATCGATGCTGTTACCACTGGGTGACAAGGCAAAGTTTTTTTCCTTGGTGATATCCGCGCTGTCATTGGGTTCGATAAACGCCTTTTGGTGAAGGGGATTGGTGGTCATGGCGGGCAGTTGGCGACTGCTTTTGCCCCGTACCATTTGTTCAAAGGTCAGGGGCTTAAGATCCATTGCGGTTGCGCCGGGCATATCCGCCATCGACAGGTTGCGTGCCACCAGCTTTTGACGCTCATTCAACCAGTGCATCTGGGTACCCAGGCCGCGAATCAGGGGAATATCGTTGAAAAACATGGCGCCTCTTTTCCATTGCATCGGGATTTGCAAAAACACTTGCATGACCCCTATGGCTATGATGATAGTAAGAACAGGTTAAGGAGGCTTTAATGCCGCCCCCACCCCCACGGTTGACTGAAATCCTGGCTTTGCAAAGCGTTGATGGCGGTTTGACCCTGATGGGTTTTTTAACGTTCAGGTAGAGAGCGGGTTGTCATGCTGTATTTAACGCGGAAATTGGGTGAATCGGTTATCATCAATGATGAAATCACCATGACGTTAATTGATGTGAAAGGTCGAACCGCTAAGCTGGGCTTTACCTTTCCACCCAGCGCGACCGTGCTGCGGCAAGAATTGTACGAACGGATTCAGCAGGAAAATTTGCAGGCCAGCGAGTTGTCGAGCGATTTGTTTAAGGGGTTTCAGCTGGGGCTTGGCAGTGGCACGGTGCGGGCACAACCCAATCCCCTCTCTGCGGATGCAACCCCCGCCGCCCCGCCATCCCCGAATGCGACCAAACCAACCCTAAGCCTTAAGCCGTCTGTTGCCAAAGCCCTGGCTGATGATGCCCCGCTATCGGATGCCCCGCCAATGGATAGCCATGACCCCGCCTAGCATCCCGCCCAATACTCCCCCCCATACATCCCTTGGCAACCCGATTGCCGTTGCCCTGCATCACGATCCCTATCGCCCCGATGCCCCAACGGTGGTGGCCAGCGGTACGGGGGCGATTGCGGAGAAAATTTTGTCGCTGGCCTTTGCCAATGACATCAAAGTCCGCCAAGATCCCGATTTGGCGCAGATGCTGTTGGCGGTTGAGGTGGACAGCGAAATACCATTGGCGGCTTTTTCGGCTGTCGCCCTGATTCTGGCGCGGCTGTATGAGGCCAATCGCCATCCGATTATGAACCCCAATGGTTTTGCGCATCATCACACCAGTCAATCTTCCTCGTCTTTCCCCAAATAACAGGCCTTGACCCACCATGACTCAGAATTATCCGCACCATCAGAGCTGGCAAAAAATTGTCGAATGGCTTCAGGAAAGTCAGGCGCAGGTGCAAAGGGGCTTGCCCGTTGATCTTAGGGATCTAAGCGCCGAAGTCGATAAGGCTTGCCAGGCCGCCATGGCCTTATCCGCCACGGAGCGTGAGGCCATGTTGGATAGCATGCGCGCGGTGGTGCAACAGTTGGATGCCCTAGAGTCGGTGATTAAGGCACAAAAGGATCTGGTGGTGGGTGAGCTGAGCAATTTGACCCAGCGTGGTCGCGCCATGAATGCCTATTTGAATGCGGGTGCCAACAACGCCGCCAGCAATCCCAATACCCCCGCCAATGCCTCTGACAATACCCCAGTTGATGCCATCCCCAAAGACCCATCTAATGATACCAACCCTGTCTAATCCTTTTTGTTAGCATACCCCATGGAAACCATTTCTTTTACCCGTTTGCTTTTGGCCTGGGGCGTGTTGTTGGCCAGTCTGTACGCTCTGTGGTGGGGGTTAAGGCGTTGGGGCGGCCTGTTGGGGGCGATTCGGCCAACCCATAACCCAAAACGCCGCCTGCAGCTGTTGGAAAGTCAGGCCTTGGATCCCAAGCGCCGTCTGGTGTTGGTGCGCCACGATAACACCGAATACCTGCTGCTGCTGGGCGCCAATCATGAGGTGGTGTTGCAGCATGAGGCCACCGCCGTTACCCTGGCGGGGGCGGGTGCCGACATCACCGTGCATCCCGCCAATCAATCAGAGGGATAGGCTTAGCCTGATGACAAACACCATTGCCTTCCCCCCCGCCGCCACTGCCGCCAATCAGCCCGCCATCGGGCGCGTCCCCCCAAAGGGCGGGATGGTGCGGCGGTTGTGGATAATGCTGGCGGTTTTTGCGGGGGTGTTCGCCACAACGATGCTGCTGCCCAGCCTGGCGGCGCAGGCACAAAGCCTGTCGCTGGATCTAGGGAATCAGGCCAATCAGGGCGGCATTACCGGCCGTGTGGTGCAGCTGATAGCCCTGATGACGGTGCTAAGCCTGGCGCCCGCCATCGTGGTAACGGTGACCAGCTTTACCCGCCTGATTATCGTGCTGTCCTTTTTGCGCACCGCGATCGGCATTGCCCAGACGCCCCCCAATGTGGTGCTGATCAGCCTGTCGCTGTTCCTGACCGGCTTTATCATGGCGCCTGTGTTGGAAAAATCCTACAACGAGGGGGTGACGCCGTTGGTTGAGGAACAGATTGATGAGATGACGGCCTTTCCCCTGATTACCAATCCGTTCAAAGAATTCATGCTGAAAAATGTTCGTCAAAAGGATTTGCAGCTGTTTTTTGACCTGGCGAAGCAGCAACCGGTTGCCCAACCGATGGACACCCCCATGAAGGTGGTGGTGCCCGCCTTTATGATCAGCGAATTGCGCCGCGCTTTTGAGATTGGCTTTCTGCTGTTTCTGCCGTTTTTGATTATCGATATGGTGGTGGCCAGCATTTTGATGTCGATGGGGATGATGATGGTGCCCCCCTCAACCATTTCATTACCCTTTAAGATTATCTTCTTCGTGTTGGTCGATGGATGGTACCTAATCGCGGGCAGCCTGGTGCAAAGTTACAATACCTGACGGCTTTGGGGTTGGGGGATGATTGCTGAGCCTGACCACGGCGTGGTCGGGGTATCGGTGACGGCAGAAACTGGCTGGTTGTATCCATACCATAGGT
>VEQJ01000082.1 GCA_018883285.1 Alphaproteobacteria bacterium | reverse complement strand
GTCAAACTGCATCCCTTCCACCACATCCAATTCGGTGACCAGGCTTTTGGCTTCTTCGATGGTGATGACACCCTCATTGCCAACCTTTTCCATGGCCTGCGCCAACATGCGACCAATATCGGTATCACCATTGGCAGAGATGGTGCCAACCCGCTCAATATCCTGGGAATTGGCGACTTTTTTGGAACGCTTTTGGATATCGGCAACCACCGCCTCAACGGCCAGGTCGATACCACGCTTCAGATCCATGGGGTTCAGGCCAGCCGCAACCGCTTTGGCACCCTCACGGAACACGGCATGCGCCAACACGGTGGCGGTGGTGGTGCCATCACCGGCAACATCGGCAGTCTTGCTGGCCACCGATTTCACCAATTGGGCACCCATGTTTTCGAATTTATCCTTAAATTCAGCGGCGGATTTGGCCACCTTAACACCATCTTTGGTGATTTCGGGATCGCCAAAACCTTTTTCCAACAGAACGTTGCGACCCTTTGGCCCCAGGGTTACGGCAACCGCACCCGCCAGGGTGTCAATACCACGCGCCACACGGGCACGGGCTTCATTACCTCTAATTACTTCTTTTGCAGCCATAATGGTTACTCCTCGTTAAATAAAATTGTTAAGCGGCTTTTTTGATCAAAGCGGGATCGGTGGTGATGCCCAAAACATCCGATTCCTTCATGATGATGAAGTCTTCGCCATCCAGTTTGACTTCGGTTCCTGACCATTTGCCAAAAACAATAAAGTCGCCTGCTTTCACATCCAATGGGGTGCGTTTGCCTTCGTCATTGTAAACACCAGGGCCAACCGCGATGACCTCGCCAATTTGTGGCTTTTCTTTTGCGCTGTCGGGAATGATGATCCCGCCCTTAGTTTTCTCTTGTTCCTCAATCCGGCGCACCAAAAGGCGATCGCCCAACGGATTAAACGCTACAGTGGAAGCTGCCATGTTTGACCTCATACTTTTCTAATAAATTGAATTTAGCACTCTTCTTGCGAGAGTGTTTGACAGATAGGAGTCGATCACCACGGTGTCAAGGGGCGTAGCCAAATTTCTGATAATTCCTGGGCTATTTGGGTGGGTTGCCAGCCATTGTTGCGGTTTTGGGGCGCCTTGCTGAACGGGGCAAGGCCGCTGGTTGGCGACCATCGGCGGCCTTTGCCATGCGCGGGGGATTGCGGCCAGTCTGTTGGAAAAGGCCATTCATCAAAATTTCATCTTTCCAAGGTTACCATTAACCATAGTGCAGATGACTTTTGGCATGAAGTTGTTTGATTCTGTGTTGATGGGGATGGCGGCGATATGAACCCACCAGATTATCCGTTAGAGCCTGGCAATCCTGGCACCATTATTGAGGGTGCTGGCCTGGGGGGCGGTGATCATCTGCCCGATTTAACGGTGCCCTCTGGTGGAATTTTGTTGGCAAGTGCTGCTGGATGCGACCAAAAGCCTGAGCGGGATCGCGCTACCCGCGTGTTGGTGATTCCGCAAATGCGCCTGACCACGGCGGAAATTCTGTATCGCCTGCCCGATTTCCCCCAATTGTTGCAAAGCTATATTTGGCAGGAATTGGATCGGGTGCCCGATTTCCCAGGGCTGAAGAAATTTTTGGGCTTTTGGCAACGCAATTTGGAAAGCCCCCTGCATTCCGTAACCGTTAGCCACAGCGAACGCCGCCTAGGCAGCTTTGTGTTTGCAGAGGGGGAGCTGCGTCTGCAATAGCGTAAGCGCGCCGTCCTCTCTTTTAATCCTTCATCGCTAGTTATCAAAAGTTTGGGGCTAAAGGCCCTGTTGGTGCCGCTGGTCAATTGGGCGCGGGGGTTTTATGCTGGATCAGTCCTACCCTTTGCCTGTTTCTCTCCTTAGCCCCCGTAACCATGACCACTGCCCAGCTTCAGGCCGCCAACCCCCATACCAGCGTCTGGCTGGCGGCATCGGCCGGCACCGGCAAGACCAAGGTGTTGGTGGATCGGTTGTCGCGTCTGCTGCTGGCGGGGGTGCCGCCGCATCGGCTGTTGTGCCTGACCTTTACCAATGTTGGCGCCGCCGAAATGGTGGATAGGATGCAGCAGCGGTTGACCCGCTGGTACGCCCTGCCCCCCGCCCAATTGACCCAAGAGTTGACACAGTTGTTGGGGCACGCCCCGACGCCAGAGCAGGTAAGCACCGCCGCACAATTGTTGGATCAGGTTATCGACCCCCAGGGCGGCGGCGCCAGCAGTCAGGGTGGGCAGGGATGGATGAACATCCGCACCATTCACAGCTTTTGCCAAAGTTTGTTGCAGCAGTTTGCTTTTGAGGCTGGCCTGCCCCCTGGCTTTGCCCTGTTGGATGAGCGGGAAGGTGATCGGTTGCGCACCCAGGCCTTGCAGGAATTGCTGGCCAACCCGCCCGCCGATCATCAGCAGGTGATTATGCATGCCTTTACGATGCTAAGTCGGCAACACCACATCAGCACCCTACAGAGCATTTTGGGCAAGCTGTTGTCGGCGCCGCCCATTGCCCCCCGCATCGAAAGCTTTGACGCCCATTGCCAGGCGCACGGCATCGATACCCCCTTTGTTGAGGAGCGGGAGCAAGAACAGCACAGCCAGCGGTTGATGGCGCAAAAGGCCCATTGGCAACAGCTGGCCAGCACCTTGTTGGCCTCTAACAAGGTGACCGATCGCCGTAAGGGGCAAAGTATGATGCAGCTGTTGGATCGTGGCATCGGCAGCCACAATTTCCGTCATTGGCAGCTGGTGTTTTTGACCCAAAAAAATACAATCCGCACAAGACTTGCAACCCTAGGCTGGCAAAAGGCCAATCCCGAATGGCTTGCGCATCTTGATGAGGAGAGTCAGCGCCTGCATCACCTTATCCAACGTGCCCAATGGTGGAAGGATTTTTGTTGGAAATGGGCTATTGGGATATTGGGGCACTTTTTTTCGGCGCAATACCAATATCTTAAAACCGCACAGGCCAAATTGGACTATACCGATCTGATTAACCACAGCCACCGCCTGTTGCAGCAGGCCGATTTGCAACCCTGGATATTGATGCGGCTGGATCAGCAATGGGATCACCTGCTGGTTGATGAGGCGCAGGATACCAGCCAGCAGCATTGGGATATTATTCGATCCCTGCTGGCGGAAATCAGTGGGGAACAGCAGGCCAGAAACGGTGAAAACCCTGCCCGCGCTTTGGCGCAAAAAGCTTCGTCGGCTCAAATCCCCCCCGCCCGTAGCCTGTTTGTGGTTGGTGATGTCAAACAATCTATTTATGGCTTTCAGGGTGCCGATCCAACCTCCTTTAAGGCGGCCAGACAGGAATTTCAGCAGCAATGGCAGGCGGCCAATAAGCCCTGGCTGGATGTCAGCCTTGACCTATCCTATCGCTCCACCCCGCCCATTCTGCGATTGGTTGATGCGGTTTTTAACCAGCGGGCGGAGTTGTATCAACAGCTGGGTGAGGATGCCTTGTTGAATCACCAGGCGCATCCCAATCGACAGGGTGGCGGGCGTGTGGTGCTATGGCCACTGTGTCCACGTCCGCCGACGCAAAATTTTGTGCCCTGGACACTGCCCATCAAGCGCTATCAGCGCGCCAGTTCGGCCAGCAGGCTGGCGATGTTTTTGGCGGATCAAATTGCTGGCTGGCTGGCTGAGGGGCGGTGGTTGCCATCGGTGCAACGTGCCGTGCAACCGCGAGACATCATGATTCTGGTGCAACGACGCATCGCGGGCGGGCAATTAACTAACCAAAACCTGCTGCATCAATTGCGTCATGCCCTGCAACAGCGTGGCATTGCCGTCAGCCTGCCCGACAGCTTGATGCTGGCCAGTGAATTGGCGGTGCAGGATCTGTTGGCGCTGATGCAACTGCTGCTGACCCCTGATGATGACTACAGCCTGGCCTGTCTGCTGAAATCGCCCCTGGTGGGTTGGGATGAGGCGGCGTTGTTTGCCTTGGCCTATCAACCACCCGATGGCACCGCCCCGATGGGTGCCGACAGGCCGTCCTTGTGGCAAAAATTGCGGCAGGATCCCGCCCATGCCGCGCTGGCCGATTGGTTGCAATCCTTGATGGCGCAGGCCGACTGGCTAAGCCCCTATCAATTGCTAACCCAACTGTTGTGGCAACCCCTGCCCGCCCTGGCCATTCAGGGCGATTCAGCGGTGACCGGGTGGCAGGCGATGGTGGCGGCCTTGGGTGAGGCGGTTGGTGACGTGCTGACCAGCTTGTTGTCCGCTGCCTTAAGCTATGAGCAGCAGCATCAGCAGCGGGGCATCAATTTGTTGGAATTTATCCTGATGATAAAACAGCAGCGGGGCACCCGCAAACGTCAATCATCTGGCGCCGAACGGAATGAGGTGCGGTTGCTGACCGTTCATGGCGCCAAGGGGTTGCAGGCACCGATTGTCATCCTGCCCGATACCACCAGCCAGCCGCCGCCACGCCGCGATCAAAACTGGCTAAACAAATTGCTTGATGCCCCTGGGTTAAGCCACGGCGATAGCGGTAACGGGGATAATGATGATGACGATGACGACGATACCAATGCCGACGCGCCTGACAGGGGGGATATAGCGATCCAGGATGGTGCCGATTCGGTGGATGATGATCCAGAACCCATTTCACAGGCCGAAATCCAAAGAACGCTGTATGTTGCCCTAACCAGGGCGCAGGATGAATTGTACATCACCGGACTTCAGCCCAAGAAAAACTCCTCTAAACCCACTTGGTACGACACGATTGTCAGCGCGGTTAAGGATCTGGCCGAATCGGGACAGGCCAGCGTGCAGGATTTTTCCTATCGCTTTTCTATCGAATCCCCGCCAGCTGTTTCGCCAGCCTCCCCAACCGCTTCGGGGCAGTCAGAAGGCCAGGCGGATGCAACGGATGCTGATAAGGCCGAAATCTGGCAGGGCAGTTTTTATGAAATCCGCGACGGTTAGGCCGCGACCCGCCAAAGAATTCGGATGATTGAAAGCCCGATGCATGTTCCGTAAGCGTTAAACGAACTATTGATGGTTTTTTGACCAAAGAATTGATACAATCAGGCCATGAGCGATACGTCCGACAAGCCATCTTTAGAATCCGCGGCGGCCACGACCGACAGCGGCGAACAGCAACCACCCGCGGCGGCGGGGGTGGCGAACAACGATGCCCCCGTCACGGCCTTTCGACCCAGAAGGCGGGCGGCGGTTCGTTTTGAAGTCTTGCCCGATTTGGCGGTGGATAGTGGCACAGCCGATACTGAACAACAGCGGGCTGAATCAACACAGGAACAGGCGGATAAGGCAGATTCAGAAGCGTTAGACGCCCCCAAGCTTTCAAGCGCTCCAGATCCCCAAATTGCTTCAAACACATCAAACATCCCAAGCGACTCAGCCCCCGCCCCCGCTGCTCCAAAAGCTCCAAAAGCTCCAAAAGCCGAAGAGGTGGGGGGTGCAGAATCCCCCGCCGCGATTGTGCCAGACTTATCGCGCCCGGCCGATCTGCCCAAAAAACCTGAGCCGCCCGCCCGCGCTACCGGCTTTGTGCCATCCTCGGTCGCCACCGCCCCCGTGCTAAGCGTGCAACTGGGCGATGAGGGGGCATCGCCTGCACCATCGCCTGCTGGCGCTAGCGCTAGTGCTAGTCCTAACGCCACCACCGCGCCATCCAACCCGTCCCCCGCGCCCACATCGCAACCCAGGGCAGAGGAAAAGCCTGAAGCCAAGGTTGAGGTGCCGCCCGCCGAAAAAGTGCCCGACTTTCAGGAATGGTTGCGCCAACGGCAGGAGGCTTTGCGCAAAGCCAGGGAGGCCGCCAAAAAGGAACGTGCCGACACCCTGAATCTTAAGCCTGTAACGGGGGTGCCAAGCCCTGATGAGGATGAGCATCGGCATGAGCCATCGTTGGCCGTACCCACCAGTACGGCAGCCCCCAAAGAC
>VEQJ01000081.1 GCA_018883285.1 Alphaproteobacteria bacterium | reverse complement strand
GTGGTACTGATTGTCATTGTTTGTTGATGCCTACTTAGATATCTTTGCAGATACAGCTTTTTATCCAGCTAGGCTTTCCTCACCCATGCGCCGCATTCGACCCAATCTTATCTTTACTTTTTGGCCGCACCGCCCGACGGCCATCGTAATTTTCTACCTAACCCTGCTTCTTCTTGTAATCGGAGGTGTTATGTTCACCCGCAACCCATCTTTTGGTGTCAACAACAACCCGCAGCTTTATCGCCTGCTTAGTGCGGAGCCTGCCTGGTTGAACGTCAGCCGCCCCCTGATGGAGCAGGATTTGCGTGGCCGCATCATTCTGTTGGATTTCTGGACTTTTTGCTGCATCAATTGCCAACACATCGTGCCCGACCTGCAACGGTTGGAGGCGGAGTTTGGGGATCGGCTGTTGGTCATCGGCGTGCATTCGGCCAAGTTTCGTAATGAGCAGGAATCGGCGGCGATTGGCAGCGCGATTGTGCGCTATGGCATTCATCATCCCGTGGTCAACGATGCCGCTTTTCGGGTTTGGCAGGGGTTGGGGGTGCATTCCTGGCCAACCTTAATGCTGTTTGACGGCAACGGCCGCCTGGTCAACGACTGGAGTGGGGAGGGGCATTACGCCGATGTTCAGAGCGCGATCACGCGCCTGCTCAACAACGCCGACGTGGCCACGTTGAACCGCCAGCCGTTGCCCATCGCCCTGGAAAAAGATAAGCCGCAGCAGCAGGCGCAAGCTAAAGCGCTATCCTATCCTGCTAAGCTGGCCTATCTGCCCGATTGGCAGGGGCAACCCGCCCTGATTATCAGCGACAGCGGCCACCACCGCATCCTGCTGACCAACTTGGACGGCCAAATTCTGACCAGCATTGGCAATGGCCAGGCCAATTTTGCTGACGGAGATTTTGCCAATGCTGGCTTTAACCAGCCCCAGGGGGTGTTGGCACGGGGTGACAAAATTTATGTTGCCGACACCGCCAACCATCGGTTGCGCCTGATCGACCTTACCACCAAGCGGGTCAGCACCCTGGCCGGCACGGGGGAGCGTGGCAGCATCCTGCGGCGTAGTGCCCCGGCCATCACCAATGGCCGCCTGACAACCCCGCTGGCCTCCCCCTGGGATTTGGCCTGGTACCCCAACGATCACAGCATTGCTATCGCTATGGCCGGCACCCATCAGCTTTGGATCTATGACACCCTGACGACAACCCTTAGCCCGCTGGCCGGCAATGGCCGTGAATCCATTGATGAGGGCAGCTTTCCCTACAACAGCCTGTCGCAACCCAGTGGGTTAAGCGTGCATGGCGACACGCTGTACTTTGTGGATTCAGAGACCAGCAGTCTGCGTCAGCTGAAGAACGGTAAGGTCAGCACCCTGATTGGGGAGGGGTTGTTTGAATTCGGCCTGGTCGATGGCGATCGTGGGCGTGGCCGCCTGCAACATGCCTTGGGCTTGGTGGCCAGTGATACGGGGGTGTATATCGCCGACAGCTACAACCATGCCCTGCGTTTTTATGACTTTAAGACCGCACGGCTGACCACCCTGCTGGGCAATGGCATCGCGGGGGATCAGTTGGGGGCGGCCAGCAATGCCAGGCTGAACGAACCCAACGGCGTGATCCTGATTCAAAACCAGCTGTGGATTACCGACACCAACAATCATGCGATCCGCCGCTTTGACCTGAGCGATCAACGCCTGACCGACTGGCCAGTGCGCATCAACAGCGTGACAGGATCGGATCAGCCGACAGAATTGGCCGCCATAGCCCCCATCGCCGATAGCACGCCACTGCCTAACCGAATTGTGCAAGACTGGCCAAATGTGGCGGCGGGCAAGCCATTAAGCCTGATCCTGAATCTGCCCGCGGGTTGGCATTTGAACGCTGAGGCACCCAATTGGTTGCAGCTGGACGACCTGACCTCCAATCGGCGGACACAGGCGTTGGATCCCCTGCAACTGGCCAACCACCCTCTGACTTTGTTGGCGCTGACCGCCAACCATCGCTATCGCCTAAGTGGTAGTCTGTATTATTGCCCCCAGGGTGATGCCACCACCTGCCTGTTGGCCAGCGTGCAGCAGGAATTGGCGCCGACCTCTTCGCCGGCCACCACGGCGGCTAAGGGCAAAACTCCTGCGTCAAAAGATACACAGGGCGGGGGGGCGAACGCGGGTGTTGCGACCACGGGCGGGCGTGCAGAAGGCATCCTGACCATCACTCTGCCGTAAAACACGGGGTGTAGAAATGGCCGTCATTTCCGCACATTTGCAGCACTGGTGATTTTTAAAGGGGAATGACTATAACCCCTATAACTTACCAAAAACCCTTAAAGCAACGGTTCCTGCATGGGTAGGGCTGCGGCGGGCGTGGTCGCCTCATCCTCAGAATCGGCCATGATGCGGGATACCGAAACGACGCGGTCGTTTTCCTCGAATTTGAACAGCGTAACCCCCTGGGTGCGGCGGCCAGCAATGCGGATGCCGTTGACAGGCACCCGAATCATTTGCCCCGCATTGGTGACCAGGATGATTTCGTCATTGTCGCGCACGGGGAAGCTGTCGATAACCTTACCCACCTTGGGCGTTACCTCCATCGTCAAAATACCGCTGCCGCCACGGCCGGTGGTGCGATAGGCATAGGCACTGCTGCGTTTGCCAAAGCCCCCCTCCGTCACGGTTAGGATAAACTGTTCCTGGTTTTGCAACTGTTGGGTCAGTTCATCGCTGATGGTCAGGCCAGTGTCATCGGCCGCATCGGCGTTGTCATCACTATCGTCACTGCCCAGGGCGCGCCGTTGCGCCGCCGACCAGCGGAGATAGGCATCCCGCTCCTCCGCCGTGGCAGGAACATGGGTCAGGGTGGTCATCGCCACCACCTCATCCTGGTCGCCCAGCTTAATGCCGCGCACCCCGGTGGAGGCACGGCTTTGGAAAACCCGCACCTCATCAACGGCAAAGCGAATGCCCTTACCATCGCGCGTCACCAGCAAAATATCCTGGCCATCGTGACACAGCTGCACCGCTATCAGCTTTTCCCCCTCCTCCAGCCGCATCGCCAGCTTGCCATTGGATTTGATGTTGCGGAAATCCGACAGCTCATTACGGCGCACCGTGCCGTGGCTGGTGCCGAACATCAGGAAGCTGCCATCCAAATCGTTGGCCTTAGCGCGGGGCAGGGGCAGTACCGCCGCCACCTTTTCGTCTTTTTGCAGGGGCAACAGGTTGACCATCGCCTTACCGCGCGCTTGCGGGGTCGACAGCGGCAGTTTGTAAACCTTAAGCTCAAAGGCGCGCCCGTTGTTGGTGAAGAACAGCACGGGGTCATGGGTGTTGGCCACAAAGACCTCAATCACCGCATCCTCCTCCCGCGTGGTCATGCCAACCTTGCCCTTGCCACCACGGCGTTGGGCGCGATAGCTATCCACCGGCACCCGCTTCACATAGCCGCTGTGGCTGATGGTGACCACCATATCCTCAGGGACGATCAAATCTTCTTCGTTTTGGCCAGCGCCATCCGCCTCAACAATTTCGGTGCGACGGGGGGTAGCAAACTTGGTTTTGAACTCCACCAATTCGCCGCGCATCACCTCAATCCGACGGGAACGGCTGGCCAAAATGGCCAGGAAGTCTTGAATCTGCTTAACCAACTCCTCCAACTCGGCGCGAATTTTTTCCCGCTCCAGCCCAGTTAGGCGTTGCAGGCGCAAGTCAAGAATGGCCTTAGTCTGCGCGGCCGACAGGCGATAGGTGGTCTGCTCAGCGGGCAGGGTGATTTCGACCAGGCGAATCAGTGGCATCACCGATTCAGCCGCCCAATCGCGGCTCATCAAAATTTCGCGAGCTTCGGCTGGGTCGGCAGCATTGCGGATAACCCGAATCACTTCGTCCACATTGGCCACCGATACCGCCAGCCCGATCAACACATGCGCCCGCTCCCGCGCCTGCCGCAGGTCAAAGACGGTACGCTTGGTAATAACCTCTTCCCGAAAGTCCAGGAAGTGTTGCAACATTTGCTTCAGGTTCAGAATTTTTGGCTGACCGCCCACCAACGCCAGGGCGTTGACGCCAAAGCTGGTTTGCAGCGGGGTGTGTTTGTACAGCTGGTTCAACACGATTTCGGCAACCGCATCGCGTTTCAGCTCAACAACCACCCGCACACCCTGTCGGTCGGATTCATCGCGCACATCGCTAATCCCCTCCACCAATTTTTCCTCGACCGCCTCGGCAATCCGCTCAATCATGCGGGATTTGTTCACCTGATAGGGAATCTCCGAAATGATAATGGCTTCGCGATCCTTGCGAATTTCCTCAATCGCCGTGCGCGACCGCATCAGCACGCTGCCCCGCCCGGTGGTGGCCGCATCGCGGCAACCCGCCCGCCCCATAATCAGCGCGCCGGTGGGAAAGTCGGGGCCAGGAACAATCTGCATCAAATCCTGAATCGTCAGCTCAGGATCCTCCAGCAGGGCTAAACAGGCATCAATCACCTCCCCCAAATTGTGGGGGGGGATGTTGGTGGCCATCCCAACCGCGATCCCACCCGCGCCATTGACCAACAGGTTGGGAAAGCGCGCCGGCAGAACGCTAGGCTCCTGCAACGATTCATCATAGTTGGGCTGAAACTTAACCGTTTCCTTATCAATGTCGGCCAACAAAGCCTCGGCGGCATTGTCTAAGCGCGCCTCAGTATAACGCATCGCGGCGGCGGCATCGCCATCCATGCTACCGAAATTGCCCTGCCCATCAATCAGCGGCAGTCGCATCGAGAAATCCTGCGCCATCCGCACCAACGCGTCATAGATCGCGCTGTCACCGTGCGGGTGGTACTTACCCATCACATCCCCGACGATCCGCGCCGATTTGCGGAACGGGCGGTTCCAGGTATAGCCCCCCTCCAACATTGCATACAGAATGCGGCGGTGCACGGGCTTAAGGCCGTCGCGCACATCGGGCAGGGCGCGTGACACAATCACGCTCATGGCATAGTCAAGATAGCTGCGCCGCATCTCCTCCACCAGGCTGGTGGAGCGGATATCGGGGGTATAGGTCAAAATGTCGTCGGTCATGACGGCGTTATACTACGTCAAAACCGCCTTGGCTAGCACCACGATGATGGTGCTAGGTTCTAAAGTGAAGCTCCACGGGGCAAGCCCTGTAGTTTTATGCGCGGTATAAAGTTCTTGGTGATGGCACCCAAAGCAATGGGGAAAAGCCTACCCGAACCGTCATGCAATTTGCTGGATTTTGGCAAAAACTTTTGCTAGAATACAACTGCTGCTTGCAGCTATGGAAATAAATGATCTGTGTAATAGGCGTTTCGGACCCGGGGGCGGAACCCGGCACCTCCACCATATACCATTCGGCTTTGGCGGGATGGGGTTGCGGGGGTGACTTAGGCTTTGACGGGGCGTGGTAAAGACTGGTTTTTTCCCGGCATGATACCGCCGTATCGGGTCAATTTTATAAGTGCCAATGATAATCAGCCGGCAGCAATGCTGGTGGCGCTCGCTGCCTAGTCTTCGGCCGAACCCCCCTAAAGGGTAGTAGGCCATAAGATTGGATAGCGCGGTTTGGGGGGCACCGGGCAACAGAAGCCCCCCGCCTTTACTTTTTTTGTGGCTTTGCAGCAGAAGATTTTATAAAAATAACAACTCAGCGCCACCATAAAAAATTCACAAAATTCTATAGTAATTTCATATCTATTTATATTTTAGAGAAAAATACATGAGCAGTCTTACAGATGTTGAAAAGCGATATTTAGAGAATGCTCTTAAAATGGAGGGCGGATCTGTTCTTGATTATACTGATGCCAAATTTGACGAATTTTTTAGACGTTATAACGTTACTATTCATGATAGCAAATATAAGACTTATGGCACTTCCAAGGCTAAAAAGATGCGGGCTTTCTGGGAGAAAGAACCAAATGCCTTAGTTGGCAAAGTAATTTCAGAGATGCTTGACTCTTATGAGACT
>VEQJ01000080.1 GCA_018883285.1 Alphaproteobacteria bacterium | reverse complement strand
GCGCCAAATGGTCGGAGTTGGCACCAATCATCGGCGGTGGCGGGCTGGCCACCTGATCCCGATTGACCATATGGGGGGGGATTTTGCGGCCGCCGTTGATCACCCCCGCCATCATCACCGCCAATTGCAATGGGGTGGTCAGCACCATCCCCTGGCCAATGCCGGCGATAATCGATTCCCCCGCACTCCACCCCGCCTTAAATCTTTTGCGTTTCCAGGCGCGGGTGGGCATCACCGCCTTACGCTCACCCGGCAAGTCAATATCGGTCAGCTGCCCCAGGCCAAACTGGCTGGCGACGGCGGCCAGGCGATCAATCCCCATCCGCCGCGACACCTCATAAAAATACACGTCACAAGATTGCACCAGGGCGCGATGCAAATCGACGCTGCCATGCCCGCCCTTTTTCCAACAGTGAAAGGCGGCGTTGCCCAGGCTGTATTGCCCGCTGCAAAAAATATGGTCGCTGGGGGCAATCACCCGATGTTCCAGGGCGGCCAGGGCGGTCAGCATTTTCATGGTGGATCCAGGGGCGTATTCGCCCGCAATAGCCTTGTTAATCAGGGGGTTGAGCGGATCGTTGTTCAGGCTGCGCCACAGATTGATCGGAATGCCGCCCGTAAAGCTGTTGGGGTTGTAGGCGGGGGCAGTGACCAGGGCATAGACCGCACCGGTGTTGGCGTTCATCACCACCACGCTGCCGCTTTCGCCGCCCAGCCGTTCGTAAATAAAGCTTTGCAGCTGCCCATCCAGGTGCAGCGACAGATCCTGGCCATTGGTGGGGGGATAGTTGGCGATTTCGCGGACGGCGCGGCCATGGGCATCCACCTCAACATGGCGAAAGCCCGATCGCCCGCGCAACCACAACTCATGCTGTTTTTCCACCCCCGCCTTGCCAATGGTAAAGTCGGGCAGCAGCAGGGCGGGATCCTGTTGCGGATGGGTTTGCCGTTGCGGATCCTGCTTGGCGGCTTCTTTGTTGGCCTTAGCCTCCGCCTCACTCAGCGGGCCGATATAGCCGGTCACATGCGCCGCCGCCTGCGCCAGCGGATAGGAACGGTTCTGCCCCTCCTCAATCTCGGCCCCGCTTAGCTCATAGGCGTGCAGCTCTATCTGGCTGACCTCCTCCCAACTCAGCTGTTGGCGCAGGGCTATCGGCGGGGCATCGCGCCGCTTAGCCAGTTTTTTGGCGCGCTCTGTCTGCACGGGATCCAGCGGGATCAGGCGGCCAATCTGCTCCACCAGCTCACCCAAATCGTCAATCTCTTCGGGCAGCAGCAGTAGGCGAAAGTTTTGGGCGTTGTGCGCCAACTCCTGCCCGTTGCGATCCAACAGGCGGCCACGCACGGGCGGATTCACCCTTAAGTGGATGCGGTTATCCTCAGCCAGGGTTTGATAGCGTGCCCCCTGGGTCACCTGCAGCTGGAACAGGCGCCCGGCCAGCAGCGAAAACAGCACCAGTTGACCGCCCACCAACACAAAAACGCGGCGGTTAAAAACATCCAGTCGCTGCTGTTTCCAGTTAATAGACATGATTGCCCGAAAAAAGGCCGCGGTATCCTAAGGCTGCGTATCCTAAGACTGCATGGCGATGGCCAGCCCTAAGCATGCGGTAAACAGCGGTGTACCCAGGTTAATACATAAGATCCCAATGGTAACAAACAAACCGCGGTTGCCCAACCATAAAATGCCCCGCTGGTCGACAACCATTGCGTCAGCCACAGGCAGGCAAACAGCCAGTTGGCCAGCGCGCCCAGCCCGCCGATTAGGGCGAAACCAATCCAAAATTGCCAAAAGCCCTTGCTGGTCAGCAAATGGCGTTGCCGCACCGATAACAGATAGACCATCAGCATCAACAGCGCCTGCCACCCTAAGGGCGTATCCTTAACCACATCAGCCAGCAGGCCACAGCCCAATATCATCGACAGCCGCATCAGATCGGGGCGATACACCGCCCAGTAAAACACCACCACCATCGCAAATTGGCTTAGCCAGGGATGCACCAACGATAGCCCCAGCGCCAGCAGCAGGGTCAGCAGCGGTAACAAACCCTGCAAAAACTCCTGCACATCGCGCCACCAGCGTTGCAGGGGGTTGGGGATGGGGGGTTGCACAATCATGATGCCGCCATCGTACCATCAAACCCCCCGTTGCGCCAGATGGTCACGTTTTGAGGGTGGAAGCGGGGGGCGAGAAGGCCAGGCGGCGGCTAGGCGGCGGAGAACTCGGCGCTGCCGCCATCGCTACTGCCGCTGCCCCCAGTGCCACCATCGGTGCTGCTGTGTTGCGCCATAGATTTGACGATCTCCATCACCCGTTTGCGCAGGTCGCGGTCGGTAATGTTGTAGTAATGGCGCAGCAAATCCATGCTTTCCTGGTTGCGCCAATCCGGATTTTCCAGCAGGGCACGATCCTCCGCCACGGCGGCGGTAGGCTGAGGGGTGTTGGCGGGCAGGGCTTGTTTTGCCCAATCGTGGTCGTTAAAGAAATAGGCTACCTCAACCTGCAACAACTGGCTAAGGCGGAACAGCCGACCCGCACTGATCCGGTTTTGGCCGCGTTCATATTTTTGGATTTGTTGAAAGGTTATGCCTAACCGTTCCGCCAGTTTTTCCTGGCTTAACCCCATGACAATACGGCGCATTTTTAAGCGCCCGCCGACATGCAAATCGATTGGATCGGCCTGTTGAGCATTCACATCAATAATAGGTTCTTTAGCCAAAAATACACTATCCCAAAGTGAATATCACCTTTTAATGGGCAATATTCCATATTTTTATTATTAACTTTTTGTTAATAGCTTTTTAACGATAGGGTGTCAATACAATCGTATTAATAACCTTGCGCGGCGGTGAATGGGCGGCTTGGCAGTGGGTTACTCGACGGCTTTAACCCCATCCTGACCACGGCAAAGCCAGCGTATCAGTAGCAGCAGCAGCAGCAGGATGGCACCGATGGGGCGTTCCCCCTGTTGCGCATAGAAGCTAGGAACCGCCAGCGGTAGGTCGCCATCCAAATGACCCAACTGCCCCAGCGGTAGGCGCGCCAGCGTGCGCCCCATCGGATCGCTAATCGCCGAGATACCCGTGTTGGCTGCCCGCAGCAGGGGCAGGCCGTATTCGACCGCCCGCACCCGTGCCATCGCCAAATGCTGATAGGGGCCCGCGCTGTCGCCGAACCAGGCATCGTTGGTGATGGCGGTCATCGCCCGTGGCGGTTGGTCGCTGCGAAAAAACGGCCGCAGCCGCAGGTTGGGAAAAATCACCTCATAGCAAATCAGTGGCACCCACTTGCTGCCATCGCTTAGGCGGATTAAGTGGTCATTCTGCCCCGGCAAAAAGTCATAGGGACCGGGCGTCAGCCGTGATAAATCCAAATGCTTCAGATACTGGCGATAGGGGACATATTCGCCCAGCGGCACCAACTTAACCTTATCATAGCTGTCAACCAGCACCCCATGGCGATCAATCGCCGCCATGCTGTTGTGCAGTTGCAGGCTGGCGGGATCCGATTCCGATTCTGCCGACTGCTGAGCCAATGATGGCGGGGCAAAGCTGTTGATCCGCACCATGCCGGTCATCAGGTGACCATCGCTGGCCAGGGCGGGGCTGACCGCCCGCACCAGGTAATCGCGCAGCCCCAGGGCGGTGGACAAATCCTGCTGCACCACTGTTTCCGGCCACAGCAGCAGGTTGATATCGCCCGCCGCATCCTGATTGCCCTCACTGCCCTGATTACTAAGGGTGATTAGCCGTTGCATGGCGGTGCGCACCCCCTCAGCCGTCCATTTTTCGGCCTGGGCAATGGCGGGCTGCACAATCCGCACCCGAAAATGCGGATCCAGGGCGATGGGATGCTGATGCAACCGCACCACCCCATAGCCCAACCAGAGCAGCAGCAGCAGCGCAACGGCGGCCGCCACCCGTCGCCGCAGGCGGGTAGGCAGGGTAGAGTCCAGCAGCAGGGCAGGGGCGCTGGCCACCAGCAGGCTGATCAGGGTCAGGCCAAAAATCCCCGTCAGCGATACCAACTGCAACGGCACCAACCGCTCGCTCCACGCATAGCCCAACAGGTTCCATGGGAAACCCGTCAACACCCATCCGCGCAACCATTCCCCCACCACCCAGGCCACCGCCAGCATCAGCCAGCGCGCCACGGGCTGATGGGCGGGCAACATCACCACCGCCAACCCCGCCAAGCCAGTGAACAGCGCCAAGCCAGCGGGCAGGGCGGTTGCCACCACCGGAATTGCCCAGGCAAATCGCTCCGCATCGACCAAAAAGGCGTTGGAAATCCAATACAAACTGGGCACCAACATGCCAAAGCCAAACAGCCAGCCAAACAAAAAGCCGCGCCACCGCCGCCTTTCATGCAGCAGTTGTGCCAGCAGCAGGGTGCAACATGGCCACAGCAGCCACCACCAGCTGGTCGGTTGAAACACCATGCTGGCCAGCCCGCCCGCCACCAACACCATCAACGCCCGCCATGGCCAGGCCAACGGGCAACGGTTCAGCAAATGGTCAACAGCATTGGTCATAGGGGGTGCGCGGCGGTTAGGGGGTGGAGGTGGTAAAAGCAGCGTTGCCCTGGCAACCGCGCCATCATGCCAGCCTTGCTGGCCTAAGGGAAAGTCAAAAATTGTTATGGCAACATCATTCCCGCCCGCTGCGCCGTTGCCCTTCGGTTGCGTGAGCATAGCTCATCGCATGTGTGATGATCCCGCACTTGACGAGTGATAGGATTTCCTTATTTCACAAGGCGCAAATCAGGCTTTTTTCTGCCCCCTGATAAGCCGTTTGTTCCACCGTCCAACGCGACTAGAATCAAACCGAAAACCAACTTGTCTAGTTCATCGACGTTGATCTGCAGATCGTTAGCAATATCGGACTTCGTTACATTATCCTCACGCAAAGCCTTGAATAGTTGCGGAAAAATTAACGACATTTCGCGGGGTGCTTCGTTCGGCTCGGTACTACGATAACCACGCTGCCCCATTTCAATGCACAGACTGCGATAATGCCAATCTGATAATGCGCCAAGATGGTGCAGGCGATACGCTAACGCTGCAACAGAAACAATCCAATGCTGTTTTAGCTGAATCAAAGTATTCAGACTGGGAAGGACGGGGGCGTGTCCAAGAATGCTGCCGCGAGGCATTAAGAACGCCGATGCAAAGCTGTTTGCTTGATGTTCAATTTCTTTGCCTTTCGGGTCGGCGTGGCGATGCAAGACAAGATGTCCTAATTCATGTGCTGCATCAAATCTGCTGCGTTCAGCTGATTTGATCGTGTTTAGAAAAACGAATGGGGTTGTTTCGCGCCACAATGAAAAAGCGTCGACTTCTGCTGTGTCTTCGGCCATTGAGAATACACGAACGCCCTTTGATTCTATGAGATGCACCACGTTTTTTATAGGCTTCTCTCCTAATCCCCAATGCTGCCGCAAAGTCATGGCCGCTGCTTCTGGTTCTTCTTCTCGAAGATCGGGCAATTGCGATTCAGGTAGGGTAAAACGGTCTTCAAGCCAATCATTCAGAAGAAATGCTAATGCACCAGAGGCAAGGGCTGCATCTCTATTGCGAGCAGCCATGCGAGCCTGCGAACGGAAGCTAGCTGTCTGTGGTAATGGCTGATGTAGATCGCCGCCAGCGAACCAACCAATCGGAAAATCAAGGGTTTTGGCTATCTGTGTCAGGGTTTCGTTAGAAGGCTCATATTCGCCACGTTCGTAAGCAGTTACAGCCCGTAGATCAACCCCGACCTTGCTAGCAAGGTCGCTTTTATTAAAGCCGCGCCTTTTGCGGGCCAGCTCGAATCTGGCTGCATTGAACATCAAATCAACCTTTTCTGGAAATCTTGATGTCCACGTCAGGGCCAAAATCTGGCTCTGGAATAGCCATGACAGGCTCAAGGGGCAGCGCAGGCAGGCCCGGTTCAGCCAGTCGCCAGCGAAGGGCCCGCGCTCGGGCCGCTGCCGCCGCCACGACGGCGCCACAGGGC
>VEQJ01000357.1 GCA_018883285.1 Alphaproteobacteria bacterium | reverse complement strand
GCATGATACCCCCCCCCAATGGATTTGACGCGACCATTGATTTTGGCCAAACATAGCACAATTTTACCTTAGCTAACACTGGTAAATTTTGGATTTATCGCTAAAGTGCTAAGCGATCGCATATTCACCCACATTAGAAAATCATCATGGCCCTGTTAACCGACGAAAGCTTGCAAAGTATTTTAGCCCGCCGTGAGGAGCTTAGCCGAGAGCTGGCCGCCTTTGACGGCGCCGATTCCACCCGTTTTACCCAGCTATCGCGGGAGCTGTCAGAGTTGACCCCCCTGTGCGAACAGGTTGATGCCTTTCTGAAAAAACGGCGGGAGTTGGCCGAATCCGAACAAATGATGGGCGATGCCAGCCTGGATAGCGACCTGCGCCAAATGGCGGAGGAGGAGCACTATCGGGTTAAGGATGAGCTGCCAGCGTTGGAGCATCAATTGCTGTTGGCAATGTTGCCCAAAGATGTCGATGACGAGAAAAACGCCCTGTTGGAAATTCGCGCCGGTGCGGGCGGGGATGAGGCCAGCCTGTTCGCGGCGGAGCTGTTTCGCGCCTATGAACGCTATGCCGCGCTGCGTGGGTGGCAGTTCGAGATTATTTCCATCTCCGACAACGGGTTGGGCGGCTATAAAGAATGCGTCGCCAACGTGACGGGTAAGGGGGTGTTCGCCCGTCTGAAGTTTGAATCGGGCGTGCATCGGGTGCAACGGGTGCCGGCTACGGAATCCAGCGGTCGCATCCACACCTCTACCATCACGGTTGCCATTATGCCCGAAGCCGAAGATGTCGATGTGCAGATTGACGAAAAAGACCTGCGCGTCGATATTTTTCGCGCCTCAGGCCCGGGGGGGCAGGGGGTCAACACCACCGACAGCGCGGTGCGGATTACCCATATCCCGACCGGCATTGTGGTGTCGCAACAAGATGAACGATCCCAGATTAAAAATCGCGCTAAGGGCATGAAAATCCTGCGTGCCCGTTTGTATGAGGCGCAACGGTTGGAAAAGGAGGCCGAACGATCCGCCAACCGCAAAAGCCAGGTGGGGACGGGCGATCGCTCAGAGCGGATTCGCACCTATAATTTTCCGCAAGGGCGGGTCAGCGACCACCGCATCAACCTGACCCTCTACAAAATCGAAAAAGTCATGATGGGCGAGTTTGATGAGTTTATCGACGCCCTGATTGCCGATGATCAATCGCACAGGCTGGCGGAGATGCATTAGATAGTGTGGTCATGAGATAAAAAGCACGTTATAAGTTTCCTGCTGTGTTATTTTTAAGCAGGAGTTTTTGTTATGGATAAGATACCGATTCACCATCGCCATGATTTATCGGACAAGGTTTGGGAGAGGTTAGAGCCTCTTTTGCCTGGCGGGAGGGGGTTGGGGGAGGGGTGGGCGATAGAAATTGGCTGG
>VEQJ01000356.1 GCA_018883285.1 Alphaproteobacteria bacterium | reverse complement strand
TTAAGGGGCGTAAGGATGTGTTCGCAGGAACCGTAAACGGCCATGGTGGCTTTTTCCAACGACTGCCCGATGGCAAGTTAAAAATGCTTATCGCCTTTGAAACCAACAGCACCTATAAGCCTGTGTTGGGATTTAAAGAAACGGTCAATAAGGTTGCCGAATCAACCTTAAATAGAAACTTCAAGGAGGCCTGGGCGACCGCGCTGGGGTCTTTTACGGGTTAATCATGTCTAAATTGTTATTTCAAAAGCACAAACATACTTATAATAAAGTTCTGATGTACATAATAAATTAGGTACTTTATGACAAAACCGGCGGCGGGTTTCTTCGCGGCGCGCCTTGTTTCTAGCGATAGCCAAAAAAGAAGCCCTTCGCTTCGCCCAGGCCAGCAACAAAATTCTGCTTTCTGCGGCTAATGCAGGGAGATGGCTAACGAAATAACAATTTTAGAGTTTGGGAAAACGAAATGTCGAGCCCTGTGGTTTCGTTGGCGGTTATTGCCAAGTTGTTCAATTTGACTGGGCGGCGGGTTCAACAACTGGTGGCGGAGGGTATTATTCCCCGTGCTGAAAAAGGCAAATACGAGCTGGTGCCCTGCGTGCGGGGTTATATTTCCTATCTTCAGGAACGGGCAGTTGGCAAATCGGTTGAGGACATCGACACCAACAAGGAGCGTGGCCGACTGTTGAAGGCGCAAGCCGACAAGGTCGATCTGGAGGTTGCCGCCCTGCGCGGGGAATTGGTGCCGATAGATAAAACCCAGGCAGTTTGGACAGCTTATCTAGCAAATTGTCGCGCCAAGCTGCTGGCCATTCCACACAAGCTTGCGCCCAGGGTCTTACTGGCAAAAGAGGTCGCGGAGGTGCAGGCAATTATTGAAGGCGAGATCCACGAATGCCTAACAGAATTGGCGGGCGGTGATGGAATACCAGAGCAGGATATTGAATCTGCTGCGGACGACGCTGAAAATCTGGGCACCGCCACCGAAATTGACGGTGAGCGAGTGGGCAGATCGATACCGTCGGCTTAGCCCCGAATCATCGGCGGAACCAGGGCAGTGGCGCACTGATAGAGCCGAATATCTGCGCGGCATCATGGATGCGGTCAGCGACCCTGCTGTTCACACTGTGGTGGTGATGTCCAGCGCGCAGGTGGGCAAAACCGAAATCTGCCTGAACATTGTCGGCTTTCATATTGACCAGGACGCTGCCCCCCTGTTGCTGATGCAGCCAACGCTGGAAATGGCGGAGTCGTTTTCTAAAGACCGCTTGGCACCGATGCTGCGGGACACGCCTGCCCTGTGCGAAAAGGTTAAAGACCCGCGGGCGCGGGACAGCGGCAACACCCTGCGGCGCGGCGCCGGCGGCGCCCTTGGCGGCCGGCGACGTGGCATTGCCGGCGCAACCGGCCAGCAAAAGGCCTGAGA
>VEQJ01000355.1 GCA_018883285.1 Alphaproteobacteria bacterium | reverse complement strand
CCCTCACCCTGGCTGCTGGGGCCTGCGTATTCGCCTACCACGCGCGTGCCCGCTGGAATCAGGATGAAACGATTATCACTGCTGTAGACATGGTTTTCGATGACGGAAATCGCGCGCCCCGTGGGGATGGAGGTGCTGATGCTGTTTTCCAAGACAGCGGGGATGTAGCGATCGGCGGTAATCATCCGTGAACGATCAACGGGTAGGGATGAAATGCTGGCACCAAAGCCAAGGGCTTCATAATTGGGGTCAAGGGAACGAATGCCGCCAACGCCCGCCACTGATGGTTCGGCGGGCATGGTCAGCAGCTTTGATTCACTGCGCGCCTGCGCCACCCGTTGGGCATTAATGGCTAAGGGGTCTGGCCCCATATTGATGGGCTGGGGGGGGCAACCGCCACAGGAGGCAGGCTAGGTAGGGCATTAAGGGCGATAAATAGGGGGCTTTCATCACCGCTGTAAGTAATCACCAAATCCGCGGAATAGGGTTGTGCCACCGTTGGGGTAAAGGTAATGGCAATATCACAGGATTGGGTTTTGGTAACGTTAAATCCAGCACGGCAGGATCCCCCCAACGCAAAAACATTGGCGGTGCCCGCCAATTTAATGCTGCTGATATTCAAATCCTGATCGCCATCGTTGGTAATTGTAACGCTGGCGGTTTGTGGCGGAACCGTTGCCCCAACCTCGGCAAAACTGAACTCCACAGCGCCTGGGTTGGCGGTTAGACGAGACGGTTCGGCTGGTGGCGGCGGCGCTTGCTGCAAATTGCGCAGCAGATCGTCGACCGAGCTTTCGGATGGCGGCGGGGGCGGGGGTGGAGCCTCCTCCTTCCCGCAGGCGGTCAGCAATAAAGTTGCAAGTAGGGCAGCGTTGAGAAGGCTGAATGTATTTTGCATTTTTGACTTTGTTTGCTCTATGCTGCCACCAACCACAACATCGCAAGGGACAACAACCGCCGAAGGGGCGATTGTCATCGGCAAGCTTTGAAACAGAGTATGGCCAGGCAAAATACTACGCATAACCGCGATTATAACCACCACCCAGCCAAAGCGCTATAGGGTTTGTGCCAGGACTTGGTCATCATGCAACAACAATAACCGCTGGTTAATAGGACGAATAGACCTTGTAATAGATATTGCGGGTTTGGGGGGCGGTTGTATCCAGGCTATAAATCCCCTCAGGCCGCACGGTGCCGTTGATGATGGGCAACGCAAAGCTGAAGGGGGTTCCTGCTGCCGCTGCCGCACCACCAACAGTCACTGCCTGTAGGGAGGTTGGCGCGCCAACGGTGGTTGGAGGAGCCAATTTTTGCAAGGCGGCCGGCGTTGCGGTTGCAATGCTGGGAAGAATTTCTGCGCTACCGCTTTGCCACAGCAAGTTGTTGACCTGTTTGGCCACGGCCTCTGTTAATGGGGCGGTGTAGAGC
>VEQJ01000079.1 GCA_018883285.1 Alphaproteobacteria bacterium | reverse complement strand
CCTGCGCCCGCGCCGCCTCCAAGGCCTGGGCATGCTGGATAAATTCAGCCGCTATCGCCTGTTCCGCCTCATCCCAGGCTGCCTCGATAGCCGCCAGCCCACCCGCCGCCACCGCCTGTTCATAGTGGCTAAGAAACTTCTCAACCATCACGGGGTAATAGGCCAAGACCTCGGTGGCTGTATCAATCGCGGTCAGCCCGCCGCCGATGACCACCACGGGCAGGCGTAGTTGTAGGTTGGCGGGACTGGCCAATTTGGCCGCACCGGTCAGCTGCAACGACATCAGAAAATCGCTGGCCAAGCGCACGCCCTTAGCCAACCCATGCGGCAGGTTAAGCGTGGTTGGACGACCAGCCCCCAAACACAGGGCGACATGGTCGAACCCGATCGCAAAACTATCGGCGACGCTAAGCTGGCTGCCCAGCCGCACCCCGCCATACAGCCGATAGTGGCTGTGCCGCTCCAACACCAATCGAATCAGGCTGAGGAAGTTTTTGTCCCAACGGACGGTGATGCCATATTCGGCCACGCCGCCGAATCCCGCCACCACCCGTTCATCCAACGCCTGCCACAACTGCTGCACCTCACGAATCGGCGCAAGCAGCTGCGGGGCGGGCTCAATCTTCAGCCCATCGATGGCCACCACCGCGTGCCCCTCCTGCAACAAATGATAGGCCAGGTTAAAGCCTGCGGGCCCCTGCCCCACCACCAACACCCGATAGCCGCTGGTCGGCTTTGGCACAGGGCGCCGCAGGTTCAGCGGGTTCCATTGGGTCAGCAGCGCGTACAGCTCCACCCCCCAGGGCAGGTGCAGCACATCGCGCAAAATGCGGCTTTCGGTCAGGGGGATATCCACCGGCTGCTGTTTTTGATAGATGCAGGCCTTCATACAGGCGTTGCAAATGCGATAGCCGGTGGCGGGCAGCAGGGGGTTATCAACCATAATCATCGCCAACGCGCCGATGCTGAACCCCTCCTCCTTCAACACATGGCTTTCGGAAATTTTCTGCTCCAACGGGCACCCGGTCAGGCTGATACCATGGGCGGACCCACGAAAGCCCCCTGCCTTATCCCGCAAACCCTGGCGGCAGGAATCCTTACCCTGGCGGTGGCATTTGATGCAGTAGTGGGTTTGCGCCAGGGCTTGAGGCAGACTGCCCCCCGGGTCGGTCAGGGCAAAGCCTGTGCGCACCACCCTATCCCCCTTTGGGGCAGACAAATAGGTAATGCCATCGACCTGCTCGCTGTGCATATGCACCAGTTTGGCGGGATCCAGCGGTTGCGGCACCGCAAACACCATGCTGGCCTGATGATGATGCCGCCCCTGCGGGGTTATGGCTGCCCAGGCGGCGTAGCGCTCGGCCAGGGCTAACCCATCCTCCACCGCCTCTGCCGTCACCCCCTCTTGCGCGCCCCCCTGCGCCGCCTCCTCCGCCAGCCAGGCCACAATTTTTTCGGCAAAGGCGCTGTCGTCGCTTACATCACAGCCATAGCGGCTAAGCAGGGTGACGGCCAGCTCCCCACCATCGAACGCCGCCGCATTGGCCTGATGCCTTGGCACCGCCCGCCGCTGCACAAACTGCCGCCGCACCAGCGCGATTGGGTGAAACGCGGCAATCTGCGCCTTTAGCACCGCATCGTCGGCCTGCACCGCCAGCTGCTCCACCAGCCAGGCGTCGAGATGGGGGGCGAGTGCCAGAAGCAGTTCCGATTCCTGCAGGCTGGTCAGGGCTTCGGGATGATCGCGGCCAGCCTGCAACGCCTGTAACAGCGCCGCGCCATCCTGCTGCCCCGCTAGCCACGCCAAAAAGGCTTGGTCGCAGGCCTCAGCGCCCTGTTGGGCAAGTTGCAGCAGGGGGGGAAGCGGCACCGTCATGGTCAATCAGCCCTAACCCGTCACCTCTTCTTTTTGAAAGCGCACGGGTTGCCCCACCGCGCTGCCCAACAATTCATCATCCTGCATAATCGGCATGCCGCGCAAAATGGTCATGACTGGCCACCCCGTAATCTCCATCCCGTCAAAGGGTGTCCAGCCACAGGTGCTGGCAATCCACTGATTACGGATGGTTTGGCGTTTTTTCAAATCGACCAGCACCAAATCGGCGTCAAAGCTTACCGCCAATCGCCCCTTACGCTTAATGCCATAGACCCGTGCGGGGCCAGCGCTGGTTAAATCGACTAACCGTTCCAGGGTTAGGGAGCCTGCATTGACCGCATCCAGCAAAATTGGCAACATGGTTTGCACCCCCGGCATGCCAGAGGGGGTGGCGGGATAGGCCTGCCCCTTCTCCGCCAAGGTATGGGGGGCATGATCCGACCCCAGGGTGTCAATCAACCCGTTGCGAATCGCCGCCCACAGCGCACGGCCATGCTCCGCATCGCGAATCGGCGGATTCATCTGCGCCAGGGTGCCCAGCTTGTCATAACAGCTTGGCGCGGATAGCGCCAAATGCTGCGGCAACACCTCACAACTGACCAAGTCTTTGTTAGCGGCCAGCAGCGGCAATTCATCCGCGCTGGTCACATGCAACACATGAACCCGCCGATTCAGCTTGCGCGCCATATCAATCAGCCTTTTGGTGGCGCGATAGGCGGTTTCGACATCGCGGTAACAGGGGTGCAAATGGACACCACATTCACCCTTAGCCGCCGCACTGTCCAGCACGTCTTTTTTATTGGCCTTTAGCCGCGATTCATCCTCAGCATGCACCGCCAGCGTGCCACGGGTTGCCCGCATAATCGGCTCAATCTCCTCATCCTCCGCCACCAGCAAATCGCCCGTAGAGCTGCCCATAAACAGCTTGATCCCAGCACAGCCTGGCAACCCCTCCGCCGCCACCAACTCCGCGGTATTGTTGGGGGTTGCGCCGATGTAAAAGCCATAATCCACAAAAAATCGCTGCTTCGCCCGTTCAAACTTATCCTGCAACAGGGCAACGGTGGTGGTGGCGGGCTTGGTGTTGGGCATATCAAAAACGGTGGTCACCCCGCCCAGGGCGGCGGCACGGCTACCGCTGGCCATATCCTCTTTTTCTGGAAAGCCAGGCTCACGGAAATGCACATGGGTATCGATAACCCCCGGCATAACCACCAGGTTTTTGGCATCAATCTGATTGGCGGGGCGATAATCGCTGACATCCCCAACCCCCACAATCAGGCCGTGATCAATCGCCAGATCCGCCCGTACAATCCCGCTGGGTGTTACCAGCAGCCCGCCCGTAATAACCAATTCAACCGCTTGCGCCATTTTTCCCCCCTTGTTAGTTGTTGTTCTGCCTCCGCCATTTCCTGCAAAATTTGTGGCTGAAGTTCGATAATATCCTGATAAAACTGCAAATAACTATCGGCTACCGCTGATTGCGTAAAGTCTGATAAATAGTGCACATAGGCATTGGCCACCAATCGTTCGCGCAAATGACCATCTTTTAACAGCCGCCGAACCGCCTGGGCAATCGCATCAATATCGTCAATCGGCACCAACATGCCATCCACCTCATGCCGCACGGTTGCCGATGGCCCCGCCGCCATGGTTGCGACCAGGGGGATACGATTCGCCCATGCCTCCACCACCACCGTGCCAAAGGGCTCAAAGCGCGAGGGCACCACGCAAATATCGGCGGTCGCAAACAAATCCCCACGATCGCTGCGCCATCCCAAAAAGCGCACCCGATCCGCCACCCCAATGTCGCGGGCAAATTTTTGCAAACTGGCCATCAGGGGGCCATCCCCCGCCAGCCATAGATAGGCATCGGGCAACAGCCTAAGGCTCATTAACAAGGTGTCAAAGCCCTTTTTGGCATGCATGCGCCCCAGGGCGAACAGCAGCGGCGCATCATCAGGGGTGTTGTAATCCTGGCGATTCAGCTTTCTGCCTGGCTGCACCGCCGCAAAGGTTCGGAAATAATGGCCGCGATTCTGTGGCCACCCCTGACGAATCAGGGATCGGGCAATGTCAAAGGTCACCCCAATCAGGTGGTGGCATTTTTGAAAATAGCTGAGGTTGTAGTACCCACCCATCCAACCGACATGCACAAAGTCATGCTTGGCACGTTTGGAATCGGGGCACAAAATGGTGGCACGCGTCATCCAGCTCTGCACAATATCGGGCTTATATTGCTGTATCAGCTTCGCCAATTTCTTGCGGGTTTGACGATCCCGCCACGGCGTGCCAAAGGGCAAGGTTTCGATGTTGGTGATGCCCGCCGCCTGCAACAGCTTAATCCGTTCGGGATTGGGGCGGGTAACCACCACCTGATCCAACCCCATCTCCTGCAACGCGACCACCAAATCGTTGAAAAAGGTTTCCGCGCCGCCAAAGGATGCCCCCGCAATCACCTGCATCACGCGAATCTTTGAATCGGTTGTCATCGGTTGGATGGTATCCTAAGGCTAGGTTTTGGTTGCAGCGCTGGCCTGGCACGGGTTTGGCGGGGTTGGGCATCCAAACCATGCTAATTGCTGTGCTGTTGTCGCAAGTTTTGGCGCCCTCGTAAACCCGTCTCACATCTGTTTTAACTTGGACATGTTTGAACTTGGGCAACTTACACCAGACACAACCACCGCTTGCATAACCGGGCGGTTAAGGGTAGTAAAGAGGGATGAACGCTCCACTCAAAAAGATTGACCAACCGCAGATGGATATTACGCCGTTTATTGCCAAAATCCCTGATTTCCCAAGGCCAGGGGTGCTGTTCTACGATGTATCACCACTGTTGGCCGATGTGCAGGCCTGGCGGGAGACCATTAGACAGCTGGCCGATGCTATCCGCCCCTTTAAGCCAGATTTTCTGGTTTGCGTCGAATCACGCGGGTTTTTGTTGGTGTCGCCGCTGGCCTTAGAATTGGGCATCGGCTTTGCGATGGTGCGCAAATCGGGCAAGCTGCCTGGACAAACCATCAACCTGAAATACAATCTGGAATACGGCACGGACTTTTTGGAAATTCAGATAAACAGTATTCAGCCCAACCAACGGGTGGTGATTATCGACGATCTGCTGGCCACGGGCGGCACAGTGGCGGCCACCGCCGAATTGGTTAAAAAGGTTAAGGGGCAGGTTTGCGGCGTGGGCTGTCTGATTGAGCTGGCGCATCTTAAGGGACGTGAACGCCTGAAATTCCCTGTGGCCAGCCTGCTAACTTTCTAAAGCCGTCTTGCCAGCCTAGCGGTTCAGATTAACCAGGGCTTAGGGGTTAGATGTTATGGTAAAGCTCTAACCCGCTTAAGCGTAACGCACACCAGGAAGGCAAGCATGACGCAACAAAGTTCAATCCAAGGCAAGGTACAGGCCTACTCGAACCAACAAATTCTTTCCGCATCACCCGCCAGAATCGTTTATTTGCTTTATGATCGGGCAATTTTTTGGCTGAAAGATGCCATTATCGCCATTGAAGCCAACGAAATCGAACGACGATGGAAGGCATGCTGCAAAGCGCGCGATATTATCGAACATTTCTTAACAACCCTGAATCATGAGGAGGGGGGGCAGATATCCGCCAATTTGGAGAAAATTTTTACCTGCTGCCTGCATCGTTTGCCCGATGTCGACATTAAAAATGACCCAAAGGCGGCACAGGATGTCATTAACCTGCTGGAACCGTTGCGTGACAGTTGGCGTGAGGTGGCGGCCAAGATGGATCAGGCCGACAGTGAAAAGCTGTCGAAAGCCAACGGCCTACCCGTGCAAAATCCCGCTCTTCCACCACAGCCATCGGCACAAAGCAATTTGCTGATATCCGCTTAGGGGGTGGCCAACAACGTTAGGCTACAGGGCTGGTTGGTTGGCTGGTTTAGCGGCCAAGCAAAACATCCTTCGCCTGGTTAATTCTGGCCGCCACCTTGGCATCACCGCCATGATCCGGATGATAGCGGATCATCAATCGACGATGGGCGGCACGAATTTGCTCAAGACTGGCGCCAGCGGGCAATCCCAGCAGCTTTAGCGCCTCGGCCTGACTCATGCCGCTCTTAGGAAGGGGTGGCGGAGGTGGTGGTGGGGATCGCGAAGGCTTGGGCGGCGGCACAGTTTGGGACGCGCTTGATGCGCTTGGCTTAGCC
>VEQJ01000354.1 GCA_018883285.1 Alphaproteobacteria bacterium | reverse complement strand
ACCCTGTACATGTCGGGCGGGCAGATGGGTTGCCCGATCGTGTTTCGCGGTCCCAACGGCGCGGCATCCCGCGTGGCGGCGCAACACAGCCAATGCTATGCCAGCTGGTACGCCCACTGCCCTGGCCTAAAGGTGGTGGCGCCCTACAGCGCGGCCGATGCCAAGGGCTTGTTAAAGGCGGCCATTCGCGATCCCAACCCGATTATCTTTTTGGAAAATGAGATTCTGTACGGCCAAAGCTTTGACGATGTGCCGACCGATCCCGACCATATTGTGCCGATTGGTAAGGCCAGGGTGGCGCGGGCTGGTACCGATGTGACCGTCACCGCCTATTCCATCATGGTAGGCAAGGCGTTGGAGGCGGCCGAGCAATTGGCGGCGGAGGGGATTAGCGTTGAGGTGATTGACCTGCGCACCATACGGCCGCTGGACATTGACACCGTCGTTGCCTCGATCAAAAAAACCAACCGTCTGGTCAGTGTTGAGGAAAGTTGGCCGGTGTGCGGCATCGGTTCAGAATTGGCGGCGATTGCCATGGAACATGCCTTTGACTGGTTGGATGCCCCCGTGGTTCGGGTGGCGGCTGAGGATGTGCCCCTGCCCTATGCGGCCAATTTGGAAAAATTGGCACTGCCCCAGGTTGAGGGGATCGTGGCGGCGATTCGGTCGTCACTGGCCAAAAAAGCCTAAGGCCAACCCTTTGTTGATGTTTGTTTCAAGTTCACGTTAAGAAGTTCAAAACCATGCCGATTAAAATTCTGATGCCCGCGCTGTCACCCACCATGACCGAAGGCAATTTGGCCAAATGGCACAAAAAAGCTGGCGATAAAGTGAAATCTGGCGACGTGCTGGCCGAAATCGAAACCGATAAGGCGGTGATGGAGGTTGAAGCGGTTGATGAAGGGGTGCTGGGCAAAATCCTGGTCGCCGAAGGAACCGAGGGGGTGAAGGTCAATGAGATTATCGCCCTGCTGTTGGAGGAGGGTGAGGATGCCGCCAGCCTGGATAAGGTGGCGGTGATTGGTGGCAATGCCGCCGCCGCAACCGCCGCGGCAGAATCGGCAACCCAAGACGCTGCCGCAGCGGTACCCGCCGTGGCGCAGGCTGCTGCTGCTGCGGGTGCGTCCGCTGCCGGGGCGACTGCCATTCCGATGCATCAGGGGGCAACGGTCAGCAACGATACCGGGCGGGTGTTTGCCAGCCCGCTGGCGCGTCGCCTGGCCGCTGAGGGTGGCTTAAGCCTGGCTGGCCTGTTGGGCAGTGGCCCCCATGGCCGAATTGTTCGTGAGGATGTCGTGCAGGCGTTGCAGCAGGTCGTCGAAGTCGGGTCTGGCGCAGGTCGCCGGGTCGTGCGTTGCGGCGTAATGGCGGATCCTTTCGAGCCCGCCGGCAACGTTCAGCAGGCTGCCGTAAAAAGCCTCATCCCAGTGCCATGGG
>VEQJ01000353.1 GCA_018883285.1 Alphaproteobacteria bacterium | reverse complement strand
GCTCTGGGTCTCGCCCCCCCCGAGGAAAAATTACTTCTGCACCAATGCTGACAGTGGGGGTGCTATGCTGCCCCCATTGTGCAACATAATATTGTTACTCAGCCTGGAGTGATTGGCACATTGGTACTCAGCTTCGAGAAGGTGCTAAGATGGCCCAATGGGGAGGGAGGGATTTGCCTATGACCTCGTCTCACCATCTCACCTTATCCCCCCTATCACTTCACCCAGAAGTTTTGACGTTCAAGGGTGATTGGGGGTTGGCCAGGGCGCCAGACGGTGGCGGTGACGCTGTGCCTGCCCCGTGATATTGGCCACAAAAACTTGGCGCCCACGGTTTTGGCAAAGCGTTGATCATCCACCATCCATTCCACCTGATCCGCATCCAACACCCCGCTTAACCGCATTTCAAAGGCTTGTTTTTCGGGGGGGATGCGCGGGTCAAAAGCCATTTCCAGGTTGCTGGTCGGTCTGGCAAGCTGAATGGCGGCGGCGGTGCCTGAGACCGCATTCACTGTGTTGATTCGTTACCCAAACTGCCTGTTGCGCCGATGATTCAGCTTGGCAAGCATAAAATTTGTTGCTGAAACTAAGCCATCAACCCCTGGATGTTAAGAATTTCTTAACGCAAGTATTTTATGAAAATAAAGATAGTATTCCTTTTATTAAAGGGTGGATGTTTTGATTAATGGCCATCAATGTCGCGCTGGACGTGCCCTGCTTCGTTGGCGGCGCGAGGATTTGGCGGAAAAAACCAACATCTCTGTGGTGTCGATTAAGCATTTTGAGGATGAACATCACCAAACCCGTACCACCACCATCGCCAAAATTACCAAGGTGATGGAGGATGCGGGGATAGAATTTTTGCCCAATTCTGGCCTTCGCCTGCGCGATGATACCCTGACGATTATTGAGGGGGCGGATGCGTTGTTGCGGCTGATGGACGATATTTACTATACCCTAAAGGATGGTGCGCAAATGGGTAAGAATAGCGAAGTGTTGTGGGGCTTTATTGACGAAACTGCCTCTCCGCCAGAGATATTGGCGGCCGACAAAAAAATCCGTGAGGTCAGTATCAAAATGCGCTTTCTGGTGGCGGCCAGTGCCCGCTTTTTCCCCTATCCGCTGGCCGAATATCGCTGTATCCCTGACAAATTGTTTCATGAGCACACCATCGCCATTTATGGGGATAAGGTTGCCACCGAAATTCTATCCACCTCAACCGGCACAAAATCGGTGATTATTATTAAAAATCCCAGCTATGCGGCTACCCATCGCGCCATGTTTGAGCTGATTTGGTCAACCCATCCGATGCCATCCGCCAAGCCCTAACATACGGCCAACACTGCCAGGCGGTGGAGTGGCGGCTGCCCCACCTTTTTCTTCAGCTTTCCTTCAGTCACCCCCCCCCAAAAAAAATGCCCCTAAGCTGCTGATACC
>VEQJ01000352.1 GCA_018883285.1 Alphaproteobacteria bacterium | reverse complement strand
TTCCTGATCAGGCCGAGCCGCGATTTTTGCGGCAAGTGTTGGATCAGTTGCGGGCACGCCTGCAAAACCTGCCCGCCGATTCGCCCGACCGCCCCTATCTGGAACGCCTGCTGGGGTATTAGGGTGGACTAATTCTGGCCGCCTTTTGCGGCAAACCCTGCCACAACAATTGGCCAACAGCGCCCTGTATGATGGCCGCGCCTATGCCAGCGGTTTAAGCGATGCGCTGATAGCGCTGGCCGATCGTTGCCGCGTTGCCCAAATCAATAGCGATCAAGCGCGCATGTCAAAGTCTGCGGTTTGATAAAATTCCCCAATTTTTGCCCAACGCTCCCTGACCTTCTCCGTACCACCAGCGTTTGCTGTTCCCTGTCCACCGGGGTGATAAACACCGATAATGTGTGCGCCAGAGTTTGCATCGTAAATCGGGTCATTATAATCCTTTAAAGTCTTCTCGTTTCCTGTCATGATTTTTGACAAAATTTTAAAAGCATTGGATCCCATACATATAACAATTTTTGGATTTATGATTTTAATTTCTTCTATAGTGTATTTATTAGCGCAGTAAACAAAGTCTTTCTTTGGTATGCTTCCACTCATTCCGTTCTTTTTTATAAAAACAAACAAGTTTGTTGCGTAGCAATCGCCAAAATCTAAATTTAAAAATTCCTTCAGAAGTTTTTTCAGGTTTTTATTTGTCGGTATAGTTGGATCGTAGCCCAATTTGGCTATGACTTCTGAATAACCCTTGTTCAATCTGTCTTCTGATGACCAATCTTGGCCAATCAGCATAACATCTGCATCCAGATTGCAAGCAGTCTTTGAATATGGCGAAACAAAATCATGGGTATCATAACGTCCATCATGGAAGTCAGATACGTTTAAAAAACCCTCTAGCCGATCTTGCCTTCGCTTGTATGATAAATCTCTTATCCTATCCAATTTTTTCATCAAAAAATCTCCCTAATGTTTACTGTGCCACAGAATTTTTTTGGTTTTTATGTAAAAAATCTAGCGCATCATGACCGATTTAGCAATGCTGCGCGGTTTGGTTAACCGAGTGGATAGGGATGTCCAAGTGCAGGGGGGGGTGACAAGTGCCTGTTTGGTCGTTAGAATACAACCAAATCTATCCTCTAATTCGGCGAAGCGATGCCATGGCAAAAGATAAAGCAGGCACCAGCACCCTGGGCTATCTGGATCAATATCCGGTTGGTGGCCAAAAGCCCAACTCGGTCGTTTTTCTGCTGCATGGTTATGGCGCGGCCGCCGAGGATTTGATGTCGTTGGCGGATGTGTGGCAACCATTGCTGCCCAACACCCTGTTTGTGGCGCCCAATGCCCCCTTTCCCTGTGATCATTTGCCCAGCGGTCGGCAATGGTTCCCGCTGTATGAGGTGCCGATGGGGGTGATGGTGGATGGCATGAAACAGGCCGCCGCCG
>VEQJ01000351.1 GCA_018883285.1 Alphaproteobacteria bacterium | reverse complement strand
GGCGCAGCCGCCTTTGCCCCTTTGACGGGCTTGGGGGGGGCGGGCACGGTGCCGTCACCCGATAAAATGTTCAACAGGGCGGGCGATTTGTCCGCTGCAGCAGCAGGGGTCGTTCCCGCAGCAGGCGTCCCACCAATAGCACCAGGGCTAACCGCCGCCCCAGAGGAACCTCCAGAACCCACCATGGATCCCGTCATTGGGGCAGTGCTGGGCAGGCTTGGTAGATTGGGATTGTTGGCAACGCCGCCCGCATTTCCTTGAGCAGCCGAACCCTTAACCGCAGGGGCTGGTGCCGCAGCGGGCGCGCCAGGCAACCCGGGCAGGCCTATACCGCCAGCAACGGGGGCATCGGGTGGGGCGGGAACCGACGATTGCGCCCGTGCGCCGCCAATATCAACCGAAACGGCCAGCAACAGGGTGAAACACAGAACAGAAAAAAGAACCGACAGACGCATCAGGATACCCCCAAAGCAGTGAGACTAAGCCGTTAAACGGCGACGCAATTCGTCATGCAAATTGGCGTTACTGGCATAGATGGTTCCACCGTGCAACACTTGGTCGCCGCCGTCAAGCTCGCTGACCATCCCGCCCGCCTCACGCACCATGATAATGCCCGCCGCCAGATCCCAGGGGTAGCACCCCTCCTCCCAATAGGCTTCATAGCGCCCGGCGGCGGTATAGGCCAAATCCAGCGCCGCCGCCCCCATCCGCCGCACACCCGATACCTGCCCCGCGATGTTGTTCAGCTGCTTGGTGAATTTTTCCATCCGCCCCTTGGAACCCTTAAAGGGGATACCCGTGGCCAGCAGCGCGCTGTTCAGCTGACTGCGGGAGGAGACGCGCATGCGGCGATCGTTGACAAAGGCGCCCCGCCCCTGCTCCGCCCAAAAAATCTCGTCCTTAATCGGGTCGTAAATAACGCCCGCCACGGGCTTTTTGTCCTCAACCAGGCCGATAGAGATGCAAAAATGCGGGATGGCGTGCAGAAAATTGGTGGTACCGTCCAGCGGGTCAACGTAGAAGGTCGGCTGATCGGGATTCAACGGCTTCGCCTCACTCTCCTCCGTAATCAGGTTGTAATCGGGTCTAGCCTTACTCAATTCCCGCCGCAAAATCTCATCGGAGCGCAAATCGGCGGCGGAGACAAAATCGGCGGGCCCCTTCTGCGATACCTGCAGCTGATCCACCTCCCCAAAGTCGCGCACCAGGCCAAGGGCAGCTTTTTTGGCGGCCATCGCCATAACATTGATAATGGCGGACGGTTGACTCATGATTTTTCCCTTAGAATTCTTTTGGTTGCGCGCGGTCGTTGCGATATAGTCGTTTCAATTTAGAAATATCCAGCCTGCGAAAATGTTACGAGGTCGAGAAACGGAGCGGCCAGGCGCGCCATAGCGCAGCGACGGCGGGAGTGTACATAGACGTACATGAGCACCGTATCACAG
>VEQJ01000078.1 GCA_018883285.1 Alphaproteobacteria bacterium | reverse complement strand
AATCCGTATCGTGCTGGCCGATGAAATTGACCGCTACCCCGCCAGTGCAGGCACGGAGGGTGACCCCGTCAATCTGGCGCTGAAACGCACGACCACGTTTTGGAATCGCAAAGCCATCCTGGTTTCGACCCCTGGCATTAAGGGGGAATCGCGCATCGAACATGCCTTTATGCAGTCGGATATGCGGCGGTTTTGGGTGCCATGCCCCCATTGCGGGGCGCTGCAGGTGCTGAATTGGGCAAATGTCAAATGGGACAACAGCCTGGCGAAAGAGCTGCAGGCGGCCAGCGCCTGGTATGCGTGCGGCGTGTGTGAAGCGGCCTGGACGGATCAGGAACGGTGGGCGGCGATTCGCCGTGGCCAGTGGCAGTCAAGTCAGGGCTTTGCGGGAATCGCGGGCTTTCACCTGAATGAGCTTTACAGCAGCTGGGTCAAGCTGTCCGAAACGGTTGCCAATTTTATGGCGGCAAAGGAATTGCCAGAAACCCTTAAGACCTGGGTCAACACCGCCCTGGGCGAAAGCTTTGAGGAGCAGGGGCAAAGCACCGACATGGACGACCTGTTGGCGCGGCGTGAGATTTATAACGCCGAAGTGCCAGCGGGGGTTGCCGTGCTAACCGCCGGTGTTGATGTGCAGGATGACAGGGTCGAGGTTGAGATTGTTGGCTGGGGACGGGATGAGGAAAGCTGGTCAATTGACCATGTGATTCTGCCTGGCGACCCATTTTCTGTGGAGTTGTGGCAAGAGTTGGATGCCTTGCTGCTGAAAAAATTCAGGCATGAAAACGGTCACCTGCTGCCCATTAAAGCGGCGGCGGTCGATAGCGGCCACGCCACCCAACATGTGTATCAATTCTGCAAGGAGCGGTTTGGCCGCAGGGTTTGGGCAATCAAAGGCCAGGGCGGGGCAGGTAAGCCCATCCCCGTTTGGCCAAAAAACCCCCGCCATAACAACAAGGCAAAGGTGCCGCTTTACAGCATCGGGGTCGATGCCGCCAAGGGGGCAATTTTTGCACGGCTGAATAAGCGGGAATTGGGGGCGGGCTATTGCCATTTTCCCGAAGACCGCGATGAAGCTTATTTCAGACAGCTGACCAGCGAGTATGCCGTCACCCGCTACAGCCATGGTCGCCCCTATCAGGTTTATGTCAAACGGCGCGGCGTTCGAAACGAAGCCTTAGACTTGCGGGTGTACGCCTATGCCGCCCTGCAAGGGTTGATGGCGATGGGGTTAAAGCTGAACCGCGAATCTGACCGAATTCCAGAGGCAACGCCTCAACCAGATGGGGCAACAGCTGTTGGGCATGACGGTGGTGAGGATAATCCGCCGCCGCCACCGCCACCCCCACCACCCAATTATCCACCACGGCCAAGGCGACAGCCTGTGGCCAGAAAAACAGGATTTGTGAATTCATGGCGCTATTAACTGAACCCAGCCAGCTGACGGCAGGGGATACATGGTCATGGGTAAAAAGCCTTAGCGACTATCCTGCGGATCAGGGGTGGAGTCTTAAATACAGTTTTCTTAACGCCACCAACAAATTCAGCATTACCGCCACCGCCAGCGGCAGCGACCATCAGATTCAGGTGCCCGCCACCACCACCGCAGGCTACACCAGTGGGTTGTATGGCTGGCAAGCCTATGCCAGCAAGGGCAGCGAACGTTATCAGGTTGGCCAAGGCAATTTGACGGTTATGGCCAACCTAGACGCGTTGACCGCCTATGATGGGCGCAGCCATGCCAGAAAAGTTTTTGAGGCGATTTGTGCTGTCCTGGAAAACCGCGCCACCAAAGACCAGGAAGAATACAACATCGCCAATCGAAGTTTGAAGCGCACACCCCTGGGGGAGCTGCTGAAACTGAAAAACCACTATCAAGCGCTGGTTCGCAATGAGGATAACGCCGAACGCATGGCCAAGGGGCTGCCCGCCCGCAACAAAATTCTGGTTCGGTTTGGTCTGTGATGCTGGATAAGTTGAGCCGCCTGAACCCGTTTCGACGGGAATCAAAAACATCAAGCGCTGGTTACAGCCGCGCCGCTTGGAAACGAAGCTTTGATGCGGCACGGGTAAACCGTCTGACCGCTGATTGGGCGACAGGCTTTAAAAGCCTGAACAACAGCCTGCATCAGGATCTGGCCGCCCTGCGCCAGCGGTCACGCCACCTGGTTCTGAACAGCGACTATGCCGTCAAGTTCCTGGCCATGGTTAAGCAAAATGTGGTCGGGGCTGATGGTATGCGGCTGTCGGTTCACGCGCTGCAGCCCAATGGCACGCTTGATGAGTATGACAGTAAAATCTGCACCCAGGGTTTCAACAACTGGTCAAAAATCGGCAATTGTGAGGTCACGGGCACCCTAAGTTTTAAGGATGTTCTGAACCTGGTTGTCACCCACCTTGCCAGGGATGGTGAAGCCCTGGTTTACAAAATCAATGGCCAGGGCGATTGGGGATTCCAGCTGCAGCTGATTGATCCCGCCCGTTTGGATGAGAAATTCAACCTTGACCTGCAGAACGGCAACAAAATCCGCATGGGGGTGGAGGTCAATAGCTGGGGTAAGCCCGTTGCCTATCACCTGGTTGACCAGAACATCAATGACCCCGTCGGTCGTGGCGCTTTTGGCCAAACCAACAAGCATGTGCGGGTGCCTGCCAGCGATATGATGCACCTGTTTATCGCCCAAAGCGCGGAGCAGTTGCGCGGATACCCGTGGATGCACACGGCCATGAATCGCCTTAACATGTTAAATGGTTATGAGGAGGCGGCGGTCACCTCCGCCCGCATTTCTGCATCCGCAATGGGGGTCATCCTTAGCCCCGATGGCGATGCCGCCGCCCTGGCCGATTATGACGATCGGGTCAGTGCCCCAGAAATTGTCGCTGACCCTGGGTCATTCCCCGTCCTGCCACCCGGCTATGACGTGAAAGAGTGGATGCCAGACACCAAACAGGCCAATTATTCAGATTTCGTGCGGGCAACCCTGCGGGGTTTGGCCAGCGGCCTAAACGTGTCCTATCACTCCCTGGGGAATGATTTGGAAAATGTTAATTTCAGCAGCATCCGGGCTGGAACCCTTGAGGAGCGGGAGGCCTGGAAGGCCATTCAAGGCTGGGTGATTGAGCATTTTTGCAACCCTGTCTATTCCGACTGGCTGAAAATGGCACTGCTGCGTGGCCGATTGGCCAACCTGCCGATGAGCAAATTTGAAAAATTCAACAACCCTGTGTGGCAGCCCAAACGGTGGCCATGGGTTGACCCGCTTAAGGACATCAAGGCGCAGGAAGCGGCGGTCATGATGGGGGTCAAATCTGTGTCTGATGTCATTCGTGAAACAGGCCGCGACCCTGATGAGGTCTGGCGCGAGCTGGAAAAAGACATCACCCGCCTGGCGCCGATATTGGCCAAACTAGGCCAAGGCAAAACCGCACAACTGGAGGTCACCAACAATGTCGATCAAACAAACTAAATGGCCAGCGGTGTTGCACCGTTTTGCCACCATTGAGGCGGCCGATGATTGCCTGGATGGCGAAAACCGCACCGTCAATCTGTCCTTTTCATCGGAAGAACCCTATGAGCGGATCTGGGGGATTGAAATTTTGGATCATGCCCCAACCAGTGTGCGACTGGATCGCCTTGTTGATGGCGGTGCGCTGCTGCTGAATCATGACCCTGACCGCCAGATTGGCGTGGTTACCGCCGCCAACTGCGATAGCGACAAAGTGTGTCGGGCAACCGTCAAGTTTTCCAGCAGCGAAGCTGGCCAAGAAATCTATCAAGATGTTGCGGATGGCATCCGCAAGAAGGTTTCGGTGGGATACCGAATCCTTAAAGCCGTGCAGGAAGGCACCAAAGCAGACGTTCCAGTCTTTCGGGTAATGGACTGGGAGCCGTTTGAAATTTCACTGGTGTCGATACCTGCAGATCCAACCGTTGGGGTTGGGCGCAGCGATGACCTGCCACCCCCCCAACAGCCCTTAACCAATGTTATTGACCTTAAAAAGGAGACTTTTATGTCTGATCAAACCATCGAAGTGCGTCAAGCAACCGAAGACGCCACCAACCAAACCCTGCGTCGTGTGACCGAAATTTTGGCGATTGGAAAACAATTCACCAAATATGATGGCGATGCCCTGGCTGAAAAATTCATCCAGGAAAATCGCACGGTTGAGGATTTCCAAAAGGAAATGCTGCAAATCGTGGCCACCAAAAACCCATTGCCCAATCCTGAAATTGGGATGACCAAAAAGGACATTAAAAACTTCAGCTTTGTGCGGCTGATCAATGCCCTTTCCAATCCCAACGATATAAAAATGCAGCGGGAGGCAGCCTTTGAATTAGAGCTGTCACAGGCCGCACGCCAACACAATGGCGTTTCCACCACCAAAGGCGCGGGTGCAACCATCCCTTATGATGTGTTGGCCAACAGCCTAGAGCGGGACTTGACCGTTGGTGTCGCGGCGGATGGTGGTAACACGGTGGCGACCAACCTGCTTAGTGGCAGTTTTATCGACCTGTTGCGTAACAAATTGGCGATCACCCAGGTGGGGGCGACCATGCTGACTGGCCTGACAGGCAATGTCGCCATTCCCCGTCAATCCGCCGCTTCAACGGCATTCTGGGTCGCTGAAAACGCCGCGCCAACCGAAAGCCAGCAAACCATCGCCCAGGTCACCCTGACCCCCAAAACGGTCGGTGCCTTCACCGACTACAGCCGCCGCTTGCTGCTGCAGGGTGCCATTGACGTGGAATCGTTCGTCCGCAACGACCTGTTACAGGTGTTGGCGCTGGCCATCGATTCGGCAGCAATAAGCGGTTCAGGTTCCAGCAACCAGCCACGCGGTATCACCAACACCGTTGGTATTGGGTCGGTCGCGGGCGGTGCGAACGGAGCCCAGGTGACTTGGCAAAACATCATCGACCTGGAAGCTGCGGTGGCCAACGCCAATGCCGATATGGGCAATTTGGCTTATCTCACCAACAGCCGCCAACGCGCCAGGTTTAAGGCAATCCTGCAGGCCACCAACACCGCCCAGTTCATCTGGCAAGGTGGTGAATTGCCTGTAAACGGTTATCGCTGCGCGATTTCCAACCAGGTGCCGTTTAACCTGACCAAGGGAACGTCCAATGGTGTCTGTTCGGCTATCATCTTTGGTAACTTTACCGATTTGTTGATTGGCATGTGGGGCGGGCTGGATCTGACCATTGACCCCTATACAGGATCAAGCGCCGGTACCGTTCGGGTGGTTGCCTTGCAAGATGTGGATATTAACGTCCGCAACGTTGTGTCGTTCGCGGCGATGCTAGACGCCCTGTAATCCACCATCCTCTCTTGTGGCGGGCTGGATCGCTTTCAGCCCGCCATTCTTTTTTTTATTCTTAAAGGAATACCGATGACCGAAACTTTTCACACCAGCACCGACCCAAAAATGGTGTTTATGCTTGCCAAAACCGACATTGCCATCGAGGGCTGGCATATTGAGCAGGGCACCCGCTTTTATGTTGATGCGGAGGGCGCAAGAATCCTTATAAGCTACGATTTGGCGAATGAGGCGGATCCGAATGAAGAGCCCGCCCAAAAGGACTCTAAGTCTGCCAAAAAGCCAAAGGATAGCGAATAGTGTTTGAGGATGCCCAGGATATAGCGGGTTTTTTCAGCGATTTTGCTATTGATGTCACCCTATTCCCTGGGATGGGCAATCAAAAAACCATTCCAGGGATATTTGATGCAGAATCGATTGGCATCACCTTGGCGGGGGGGCTTGAGGTCACCGAAAGCCAACCGCAATTAACGGTTTTGGATCGCGATGTTGCCGAATTGACCCAAGGCGGCGTTCTTAAAGTCGCCAACCGCAATTACACCGTGGCCGATTTAAGGCCAGATGGCACGGGCATCACCATTATTCGACTTAACAACAGGAGTTAAAAACCATGGCAATAGCACGGTGGGGAACCCCCAACACAGAATCGCAAATAGACAGCGGTGTCTTAAATAGCCTGGCCAATGGCAGCACCTCTGCCCGCATGGGTTATGACAATTCCGACGATCGCGCACGATTCAAGCCCGGCATCGCCATTCAATCTGGCAAGGCGCTCGAAGATCAGAGTGCCGCCTCTCCGATTGGCGCATTCGAATCAGCGCTCGAAGAGATCGGGCTCAGC
>VEQJ01000077.1 GCA_018883285.1 Alphaproteobacteria bacterium | reverse complement strand
CGCCACCGCCCAATGGATAGGATAGCAAGATTTGCATGGTTTTTTGGGCAATCGGGCGCTATCTTGCCATTTTGCTGCTAAAGACCCCCAACAAACCGCTTCAACACACCATGGCCAACCCTACCCCACCCGCCACCGATACAGCCCCAACAGGCCATCCCGATGCCACAGCGCCACACCGCCCGCTGGTTTGGGTGTTTGCCGACGATCGCCCTGGCAACACCAACCAATGCATCGGGGTGGCTGAGGCGTTGGGCTTTGGCTATGAGGCCAAGACCATTCGCCATGATCCCGTGCGGGTGCAAATTCCCAACCCGCTGATTGGTGCCAGCGTGATCGCCCTGCGCCCCGATTTGCGGGCAGCGCTGTGTCCGCCATGGCCGGATATTGTGATTGCGGGCGGGCGGCGCAACGCCCCGATTGCCCGATGGGTTAAGCAACAATCGATTCGGGCGGGGCAGCGGCCAACCTTTCTGGTGCAACTGATGTGGCCAGGCTGGCCAGCGGGCGATTTCGACCTAATCTGCCTGCCCAGTCATGATCGGTTGCGTGCCCACCGCAACTTGCTGATTACCCAGGGGGCGCCGCATCGGTGTTGGCCAGAAACGGTCAGCGCGGCGGCGGCCGAATGGCGCGACCAGATTCCCAACCTGGCCGCCCTGCCCCGCCCATGGATTGCCGTGTTGGTGGGGGGCAGCACCAAACGCCACCCCTTTGCCCAGCGTCATATGCTAGAGCTGGCGCAATCCGCCGAAGCCCTGGCCACCCAAACCGGCGGCAGCCTGTTGGTCAGCACCAGCCGCCGCACTGACCCCATTCTGGTGGACACCCTGCAAGCCGCGCTGAGCCGCCCGCATTTCTTTTATCCCTGGACGGAGGGTAGCGCCAACCCCTATATCGCCATGTTGGGGCTGGCCGATCAGCTGGTGGTAACCGGCGATTCGCTGTCGATGTGCTCTGAGGCGGCGGCGCAGGGTAAACCGCTGTTTATTTTTGCCCCGCCCGGCATTGCCCCCGCCAAGCATTATGATTTTCATCGCCTGGTCTATGATGGCCACTATGGCTATCCGCTGAACAGCGATGGATTGGCACAGGCCGCCGCCGAGCAGGATCAGACCCGTCGCATTCTGGCCAACCCCGCCGTCACCATTGCCGCCACCATTAAGGAACGCTTGCATTTAACGGCGACTGCGGCATCATCGGGCAGTTAAACAAACTTTTATTTTGAGTAAACGATTATGACACTGGCCATTCCCTCTTTTGACAATCGCCTGTCTGGTGGCGCGCAAAACGCCCTGTTTAAGGCCTATGGTCACCCGCTGGTCACCGAACGGGTGCCAGAATTGCTGAACCAGATTGCGGCGGCCGCCCGCCAAGGTCGGGTGGGGCTGTATGATCCGCATGGGCACGCCGCGCTGTTTGACCTGTATTACCCGCTGGCCAAGCGGATTAACGGCGCACGTTTTGTGCAGAAAATCGAAGAAATTGGCCAGCAAGTGTTGGGCGAACCCGCCCTGGCCATTACCCAGCTGCCCACCCTGCAGGCCGATAAGGCTACCGCCATCGACGCCCTGGTGATTGCCAGTTTTGATGCCCCGCAACTGGCTAAACAGATTGCCCCCTATCTGTCCGCCAACATAACCATCATTGGCTTTGATCAATTGCGCATTCCCGACGCGCTGCTAAGCCGTGGCAATGATTACCTTAATGTGTTGAATTTCTCCACCAATTTTGGCTTTATGCGTGCGGTCAGCGATACGACTGGCCAAGGGCGCTTTACCCGCATCAGCATCGTGAACTATTGGGGGGGGTATGGCGCCGCCAACCCCGCGCTGTGGCTGCGGCTGTTTGATGAAAAGGGCGGGGTGTTGGCCAGTTGGGAGGAAAGTTTGGGGCAGCCTGGCCAAATGATAGTGCTGGACAGTCAGGAGATCCAAAAGCGCTTTAACCTGCCCGATTTCACAGGGTCGCTGTTCATGCATGCGGTGCGCATTACCGGCCATGATACGGTTAAATATGTTATTGACGAATACGGCCATGATGCCACCGTGCTGTCGGTCACCCACGATGCCAACAGCTGGCCAGCCGATCTGTATGCAGGCCTTCCCCAACTGCAACCTGATGAGCGGGTGATTGTGTGGTTGCAAAACAGCCATCCCGTCACGATCCCCGCGGGGGAAATTGCCCTGAACCGTATGGGACGCAACCATACGCCGCAGGATCGCTTTCCTTTTGCACAAGAAATCCCCCCCTTTGGCACCGCCGCCCTGATCGTCAACGACCTGATCCCCGCGCCCGACCAGGCGGATCAGTTGGAGTTGCAGGCGGGACGTTTTGTGGTGCGCCCCCGCTATGAGGTTATTCAGTCGCCCCAATCAGGCGGGCGAAGCCATCTGTGCCATATCAATGTCGAGCGTACCGACCTTAAGCCCGATCCCGCCCTGGCCAAATGGGCATCGGAGTTTGGTAAGGGCTTTATCCTGGCCTTACCGATTATGCCGCAGGCCAGCTTTGAAACCGTGCTGTTGCCAACGCCGATGGCAACCTGCCAACAAGAACTCCGCCTAAAAGCGCTCATCTATGATGCCGCTGGCCAGCTGGTGTTGCAGAAACGGTTGGGGCGGATTGGCCGCGAGGAAACCGTTGTGCTGCCCGTCAATCAGTGGCTGGCGCAGGCGGGATTGTCGCTGAGCCATGACTATGGCCATGCTGAGCTGATTTATGATTTTGACGGTGATGACGACCAGGATGCGGGTGCCGCGCATGCCGATGGCTGGCTGCACGCCATTGCCCGCTATCGCCAACGCAGCAGTGGGCACCAGGCGGATACCAGCTTTGGTGCCCATATGTTTAACATGGCCGCCACCTATAAGGGGCAACCCTTCTCCTATCGGGGGGCACCACCAGGGCTTAGCACCCGTTTGTATCTTCGCCTTGGCCAGGCTGGCCATGCAGATGCGGCGGCCGATTCGGTGCAGGCAGCGGGCATGGGGAGCGGGATACGCCTGTTCTGCCACCTGATTTACCCGACCTCACGCCCGTGGCTGCCGCAATCCGACACCCAGTTGTTGTTGCACGATGGTCATGGGCAACAGGTCGCCACCGCCACCCTGAACATTCCATGCAACGGATCACGGCTGTGGTACTATGATGAGCAGTTTAGCATGGCGGAGAGGAAAGCGGCGGGCGCCAATGGCTATATCATCGTGCGCGATACCGGTTGCCGTTTGTTTGGCTATCACGGCCTGTTGGCGGGCGATACCGCCTTTGCCATGGATCATATGTTCGGGGCGTAAGGCCGCTTAGCTGGCGTTTTTGCGACTCAGGGTGATGCGTGGCTCCCGCCCGCTGACCAGCCGACCAATGTTGGCGCGGTGGGTGAACAGCAACAGCAAGGCGGCCAGCAACAGATACGGCAACCGCTCCATATCATACATTAGATAAGCCACGATTGGCAGGGCGAAAGCGGTTAGGATAGAGGCCAGCGAGGATAGGCGGAAGATAAGCGCCACCGCCAACCAAATCGCCATGGCGGCCAGGCCTAACCCTGGTGCCAATACCAATAAGGTTCCCAAATAAGTGGCCACCCCCTTACCACCCTTAAAACGCAACCAGATTGGAAAGATATGGCCAATAATGGCGGCCAGGGCTGCTATCGAGCCATAGGACAGCGCCATAGCAGCCATGTAATCATGCAAGGATGAAAAGTCAGGGGTGCCAACCTTCTCCATTTCCCCAAAATAGCCATTCAAAAGCCATTGCGGATTCGCCAACCGGGCTATCACGAACGGCAACCAGGCTGCCAATGCCCCCTTAGCGCCATCCAGCACAACGGTTAGCAAGCCCAGCCGCCAGCCCGCGTGGCGTACCACATTGGTTGCCCCCGTGCTGCCCGAACCGCTGGCACGCAAATCGCCAATGCCCGCATAATTGGCCAGCAAATAGCCAACAGGAATAGACCCCAGCAGATAGCCGAGCAACAATAAGGAAAGAATAAACAGAATCATGATGGATACAGCCTATCAAGCCGCCGTCACCGCCGCAACCGAAAGCAAGAAATCTGAAAACTGCAGCTAAAAACTATAAATGGTCTTGAAGTACACCAGATTGCTGCTCCTAATCAAAATACCCTCTGGCCGAACCGTGCCAGCAACCGAGGGCAATTGTGCGGTGGCAATACTGGAAGAAGAGGCAGCAGAACCGGTGGTGGTAACCCCCTGCAGCACGGTTTGCCCGCCCGCGGTGGTGGGGGGAACCAATTTTTGCAGGCTGTTTACGGTTGCCGCGCTATCAAATGCCGTGGTCAGCGGTGCGCCCCACAACAAATTGTTAATCTGCGACCCTACCGCCGGTGCAATGGGCGTGGTGTAAACAATATAGGTTGCCGAACGGGGCGCGCTATCGGTTCCTGTTGGCGCAGTTACCCCCTGAGCGCCAGCGCCATAATTGCTGGTCCATACCCGGGTGAAATGCAGCATGCAGGTAGCGGCGCCGTTATTGCCTTCTTGTTCAAACGTTGCAGCGTCACAAGCTGACGGGTTGGCATAGGCATTGACAACAGCTTTAGGCAACGCCCAGGTGCCGCGTGGCCCCAACAAATTTTCCTTGCGATTGTACAGCTGGCCATAGCTTGATGTTGGACTGTTTACCCCATCGGTGGATCCGTCCGCCATGCGGCGATAGGCAAAAACCTGATCCGCCTGCAACCCATTTTGATTCATCATGCCGAGAAAGGCACGTTGCCCCTCCCCCACGGTGCGAATAACCTGATTAGCCGTCAATCGATTTTCGGTATCAACACTGTTGCTTTGACTGGCGCCGCCCATGATGGCAATGGCGGCCAGGGTCACGGCGATCAGTGCCAAGGCCAAAAAGACGATGCTAACCGCAAAACCCGCTTGTAAACGTGCGGGGGATTGGGTGGCTTCGGTGATTGGATAGAATGGTTTTACCATGAATGTACCGCCGTGGTTTGAAGCAAGATAAGATTGCATTTTAGCATTTTAGCATTCTAACATCAAATCATGATAAAACTGTTGCAATCAATTGATGCAACTTGCTTTTGGCAATTTTGAGATCCGACGCGCTAAGGCAATAGGGCGGCATCAGGTACAAACTGTTGCCCAAAGGGCGCAATAACAGGCCGTGGTTGGCCGCCTGCCGCCGCAAATGAACACTAAACGCGCTGCCATAATCGGTGGTGACGGCGGTAAAATCGACCGCCAATATATTGCCACACTGCCGCCAACGACCCAGGGATGGATGGGATTGAAAATCCGCTATCACCCCCTGATACCATTGTTGCAGGCGATCCATCGCCGCCCAGGGCTTAGGCTGGGCAAACAGTTGCAAGCTAGCGATGGCGGCGGCGCAGGCAATCGGGTTTCCGCAAAAACTGCTGCTGTGTGCAAATCCCCTGTCCCAATTGTCGGCATCAAAAACCGCGAACACCGAATCGCTGGTCACCGTAAGCCCCAACGGCAGAATCCCACCGCTAAGCCCCTTTGACAGACAGAGAATATCGGGAACTTCCGCCAGCTGTTCCATCGCAAATAGGGTGCCGGTGCGGCCAAAACCGACCATTACCTCATCAAAAATAATCAACACCCCCGCCGCCCGAAATTTGGCCAACAGCTGGTTCAAAAAGGCGGGGCGGCACATCCGCATGCCCGCCGCCCCCTGCACCAACGGCTCGATAATCAGCGCGGCCAGGGTATCCCCATGTTCCACCAGCAGACGGTCGGCCGCCGCCAGCGCCGCTGCCTCCTTCACCTCCAGCTGCTCATCACCGATCCAGGTGGCAGGAAAGGGCAGTCGATCCACCGCAAACAGCAAATCCCGAAAGTTTTGGCTGTAACTTAGCTGCCCACTGACCGACATGGTGCCAAAGGTTTCGCCGTGATAGGCCTCATCAAAGGCCACAAAGCGTCGCCGTTGCGACTGCCCCAAATTGCGCCAATATTGAAAGGCTTGTTTCAGGGCGATTTCCACCGCCACCGCGCCACTTTCGCTAAAGAAAAAGCGGCTAAGGCTGGCTGGCAAATGGTGCTGCAGGGCGCCTGCCAAGGTTGCGGCGGGTGGATGCATCACCCCGCCAAACAGCACATGATCCAACTGTTTTGCCTGCGCCGCGATTGCCCGCACCAGCGCGGGGTGGCCATGGC
>VEQJ01000076.1 GCA_018883285.1 Alphaproteobacteria bacterium | reverse complement strand
CCCCAAAAAGACGTGATACTGCTGAGCTTCGCGCAGAAGATAAAGAACGTCGTAATAAAATCAAACCAAAAGAAAATCCATTCAAAAGTGGTAAAATCCAACCCAAAGACAGCAGAAATTATCCTGAATGGCTTGCTAACGCAGATATAAATTATCATAACCCTAATGCTGATGCCATTAGGCAAAAATGGTATGTCGATGGTCAAAGTCGTGATCAACCAGGGCTTTCGGATGAATTGGTTGCAGCCTTGAATATATTGCCATGTGCAGGAATAAAAACTGTGGACGGGCAAGTACAGGAATTTCAATTTGATTTTAAAAAAACATCTCTAGATGAGGTTATTGCAGCGCTTCAACTTGCTGAAGGTCAATTGTGGTGCCTTCAACGCTAACCCCTAGACCATGCCCCCTTGCAACGCGCTAGGTAATGTGCTTTAAGGGGGTTTGGATTTTTTTGATAAAGGTGGGGATGCATCCATGGCGCGCGTAACTGTTGAGGATTGTTTGGCCGTTATTCCAAACCCATTTGAGCTGACCGTGGCGGCGGCGCAGCGGGCACGCGACATTGGCGCGGGGGCGGTGTTGACCATTGCCCGCGACAACGACAAAAATTCGGTGATCGCCCTGCGCGAAATTGCTCAGCAAACCGTGGCGGTGGGCGACCTGAAAGAAGCCCTGGTTCGCAACCTGCAAAAATTTGGCCAACCCGATGTGGCCACCGATGACGATATTATCATGGCCGAAGAAAGCCTGATCGTGGTTGAGGATGAATTGGATGGCTATAGCGTGGGTGAGGCCGCCGATGAGGATGCCGACCTAACCACCCTGGCCGATATGTCCGAAGATGGCGATGATGGCGAATATCTGATTGGTCAGGCCGCCGATATGTCGGTTGATTTTGGCGCTGATGAGGTGGATGAGGATTAGGGGGGCGGCCGCCATGGCCACTTCCCCCTGCCTGCTGCTCTTGCTTTTTCCTGTGTTGGCCATTTTCCCATGCCCGCAACCATGTTGCCTGAATCGCCCCCTAACCAGCCCCCTAACGTGCCTTTTGACGCCGCGATGACACCCCCATCGGCGGGCGCGCCGACCAGCCCGCATCGTGGATGGTGGCGCAGGGTGGGGCAGGAACCCTGGATCTTTTTGTGGTTGGCGCTACTGCTGCTGCCCCTAACGCTGTGGCCGCAGGCCGATTTGGCGGTATCGGGCTGGTTCTTTACCGCTGAGCAGGGGTTTTTGTGGCAACAATCGCCCTGGGTCGGGCAACTTAGCCGCCTGGTGCATCTGACCAGTTGGGCGGTGGGGATAGGACTGCTGCTGGCAATCGGGTGGGGGATTGTGCGGGCGGGCGCGGGATCGTCTAAGCCGGGTGGTAAGGCCGCTATCTGGCCGCCGAAGCGGATGCTGCGGGGCATGCCGCCGCGCCAACGCCGCCTGCTGTACCTGCTAATCGTTTTGATCTTGGCGCCGGGGTTGTTGGTTAACAGCGTGGTAAAGCCCAGCTTTGGGCGGGCGCGCCCCCACCAGGTCACCGATTTCGGCGGCAGCCAGCAATTTTCCGCCGCCTGGATCCCCGCCCATCAATGCAGCCGTAATTGCAGCTTTGTCAGTGGCGATGCGGGCGTCGGATTCGCCCTGTTAACCCCCGCCTGGATTGCCCAAGGCCGCCGCAACCGCCGCCGATGGCTGATGGTTGGAATGGCGGTCGGCCTGGCGGTCAGTTTGCCCCGATTGGGCGCGGGCAAACATTTCCTTAGTGACCTGTTGTGGGCGGGGTGGATGGTCGCCCTTAGCGGCTGGCTGATCGCGCGGCGGCTGATCGCCCGTGGATGGTTGCAACCCACCCCCGCCAATGGTGGCGCGGATGGGGATAAGGCGCTGGGTTAGCGGGTGAGAATCAGATTCCTCTGTCTATAGGCCACTTGTTGCAGCTAAGTTGCGTTTAATCTTCGCACACCGTGCATATTAACATTCCATAAAAACAGATAACATCAGGCGGCGGCGTAGGCTGTTTGGGGGTGTTGGAAAAAGCTCGCAATCTTGAATTCAGCAAATTCAGCGACCACACCAATGTATGAAAAAGTTGAATAGTATTTTAACCGATTTTGTTTATATTGTTTGTTATTGAGCTTGTGACGCGGGTGATTTTTGTTAAGGGATTCTTATGGAAATTGATGTTTTTGTCGAAACAGTTAGATTGGGGGCGGTGCGGGTATTTAACTGCCGTGAAGTCACAAAACAACTAAAGCAAAAAAGAAAGACTGAGTTTGCATTTAAAATACCTGTTTTAAATGAATGTATTATTGTTAAGCAGCCAAATTTTTATGAAAAAACAAAAGAAAATGATATAAAAAATGATGAAAAGCTTATAACAAAGCTTTATTATCCCTATGAAGACAATATATTAAATGGTGGTCTTACATTTGAAATATCAAAAAACAGTCTGGAACGAATTGTATCTGTGTTATGCAATAATAGCAAGCAATACAATGACATTATTGACTATGACGAAAATATAATAGAATCATTTCTTGACCTGCCGACAGTTGATCCGTTTATTTTGTATGAAAATTTTAAAAGAAAAAGAATTGATATTCCTGAAGAGTACTTTAATATATCTAAAGATGAATGGCTAAAAATTTATGACTACGTATCTAAGCAGTTTTCTCCTATTATAAAATTTGCCTATCCAGATCAAAAGGTTGTGCCAAATCAGTTATCAAAACTGGTTGACTTGTTGTGGCAGGGGCGCCTTTGTGACGATACCGCCAATATCATGAAGCCTCTTAATGTTGATATCAATCATATTGAGGAGGTTCTGTTTTCTTGGAAAGGGATTGTTTACTATTCATATATATTTAAAAGCAATGCTCAAAAAGCTGCGCAAATGACCAAATGGTTTTCATCTGTTGGCAATAACAACAGATATATACAAAATAGCATGCAGAGCAAAAAATGTTACTTTGTATCAAAAATAAAAAGAACTACAGGCGATATAAAAAAAAACATAGATCTTTATGATGAAGCCTATGGAAATCTATTTATTAAAAGAAAAAGCCCGGATCAGTTTATTAATTTTCTGGCGGACAGTCGTGAGATTTTTTGGGATATGTCCGCGGCGGTTAGTGAGATAACGACCCTGTACCAAATCTGGCACAATTTCACGGCGCAACATAAAAATCAAAAAATCACCCCCGCCCGCCTGGCATATTTTTTTGATTTGTTGGAATATAATCAGTTATAGCAAGCTATTACAAAATCTGCCCTAGGCCAGTTGCGGTTCGGCGGTTGTTACCGGATCTTTCAGCATATAGCCGCGTCCCCACACGGTTTCGATATAATCCTCGCCGCTGGTCACTTCTTGCAGTTTTTTGCGCAGTTTGCAGATAAAGACGTCGATGATTTTTGCCTCAGGTTCATCCATGCCGCCATACAGGTGGTTCAGGAACATTTCTTTGGTCAGGGTGGTGCCCTTGCGAATCGCCAACAGCTCCATAATCCGATATTCTTTGATGGTGAGGTGAACGGTGCGCCCATCGACCTCAACGGTTTGGGCATCCAAATTGACCACCAGCTTGCCAATCGTAATGCGGGAGGAGGAATGCCCCTTAGAGCGGCGAATCACCGCCTGAATCCTGGACAACAGCTCGCGCCGATCAAACGGCTTGGTCAAATAATCGTCGGCGCCGCCATCCAATCCCTTAAGCTTGTCATCAATCTGCCCCCGCCCCGACAGGATCATGACGGGCGTTTTAATGCTGGCGGAGCGCAGGCGCGCCAAGACTTTATGGCCATCAATATCGGGCAACATCAGATCCAACAAAATCAAGTCGTAATCGTAAATCTTGCTCATGTCCAAGCCGTCCTCACCAAAATCGGTGGAATCAACGACGTAACCACCGGCTTTCAGCACTTGCTCAAGCATTTGGGCGGTGGCGGAATCATCCTCAATTAACAAAACACGCATCAAACAACCTCATCAACGGCCGTGGTGGAAACAGAAAAACAGTGGTGAAAAGCTATAATGCCAAGCTTAATTAACTATCGTTTAAGTTTTGCGTTAAATGTGTAAAAATATGGTTAACGTTTGCTGACGATCGTAAGAATTGCCGATGCTCAGGCCTGATGTGGCCATGCGATGGGCAGCAGGTCATTACAGCCAGGCTTGGCCAATAGCACAAAATCAGCTATGATAACAAAAGCATTCTAACTATATAGGTGAACACCATGCGCGGCTATAATATTTATGGCGAAAGTATTCAGGTGGTCGAAATCGTTTTGGCCGACGGGGACGAGGTTTATGCCGATCCGGGCAGCATGGTTTACATGAGCCACGGGGTGCAGATTAACACCGGCACGGGGCGCGGCGTTCTGAGCGGTATTAAGCGGATGATCGTCGGCGAATCCTTTTTTGTGTCGCGCTTTCGCTATGATGGCGCGGGCATGGGGCGGGTGGCGTTCAGCGCGCCGTTCCCCGGCAAGATCATGCCCTTAGCCCTGGATGACCACGGCGGTGAGTATATTTGTCAGAAGAACGCCTTTCTGTGTGCCACCCTGGACGTTGGCATTGGCGTTGCCTTTACCAAAAAGCTGGGCGCGGGATTTTTTGGCGGCGAAGGCTTTATTTTGCAACGGCTTAAGGGGCACGGCATGGCCTTTGTCCACGCGGGCGGCGCGATTGTGGAGCATCGGTTGGAGGCGGGCGAGCATCTGAATATCGAAACAGGCTGCCTGGTAGGGTTCAGCGCCAGCGTCAGCTATGACATCAAATTTATCGGCGGTTTTACCAATGTGTTGTTCGGGGGGGAGGGGTTGTTTTTCGCCCATCTGGTTGGCCCCGGATCAGTGTTGGTGCAAAGCTTGCCCTTTAGCCGTCTGGTCGATCGGATTATGGAGGTGGCGGCAAGCTCTCGTAAAGCGTCGGGGAGTTAAAGGCAATGCGCACCCCCCTGTCATCGATTCGTCTGTTGCTGGCCGCTATTGGCCTAATGGTGGGCATCATCGCAACGGCTCAGGCGGCGCCGCCCCCGACCAGCTATGCCCCGCAGGCGCAGGCCATTCTGGATCCCCTTAGCCAGGCGCTCAAAGACCTAAGCCTACAAAATTACAAATCCGCCCTGCCGGTGTTGCAACAATACGCCAACAACAGCCAGGTTAAGGCCATCTTTGCGCTGGCCAATCTGTATATGATGGGTCAAGGCGTGGATCAGGATCAGGCCAAGGCCGCCGATCTGTATCAAAAGGCCGCTGGCCTGGGCTTTGCCCCCGCCCAATACGCCTTTGGCGGGCTGTTGGAACATGGTTGGGGGGTTAAGGCCGATGAAAATCTGGCCATGCAGTGGTACGGGCGGGCGGCGGCACAGGATTTGCCCGCCGCCTGTTTCCGTTTGGGCAAAATGCTGCTGCAACGCGCCGCCAGCGATGCCAAGAAACAGGGGATTGCCTTTGCCTGGATCACCCATGCGTCGGAATTGGGCTATCCGCAGGCGCATTATGACCGTGGCGTGATGCTGTGGCAGGGGAATGGCACCCCGCGCGACCGGGTTGAGGCCTATCGGTGGATTGTCAGCGCGGCGCAGGCGGGGGTGGGGGAGGCACGCAAGCTGGCCGACCAGTTGGCCTCCGTGTTGTCAGGAGCAGAGCGGAGTGAGGCCCTGGCACGGCTGCGCACCACCCCCATGCCCGCCCCCATGCAGGCGCGATAGGGGGGATGAGCCGATTTTCGAGCGCCTATTAAAATTACTATCTAACCAACCACACACCCTAGCATGCAAACGGCTTGACCACAGCGGGCAGAGGTTTTTAACTAAGCGTTAACCATCGGGGCTTAGGTTCAAAGGGCGGCGGCTTAGGTTGCTGCAGCGGCGGCCTAGGTTGCGGCGGCTGTTGCGGTTGCGATGCCCCGAATCTGGCCACCTGTTCCACCTGAAAGACGACGCTGCCCGCGTTTTCTGCTGCCCCAACCAATACTCAAGCCAATATTTCAAGCCAATACTTATGAAAATTGCCCCATCACTGCTATCCGCCGACTTTGCCAATCTGGGGGCATCGGCGCGGGCGGTGAGCCAGGCGGGGGCAGACTGGTTGCATTGGGATGTGATGGATGGCCATTTTGTGCCCAACCTGACCATTGGTGCCGATGTGATGGCGGCGGTGCGCCCCTATTCCGACC
>VEQJ01000075.1 GCA_018883285.1 Alphaproteobacteria bacterium | reverse complement strand
CAGCCAGCCGCCGCACCTCCGCCTGCGCCGCCAATCCCAATTTCCGTGCATCCCGCTTTTCCATCCCTCCTTATACCATCTCCCCACCCAAAAGTCATCCTTTTTCTTAGAATGTTAATAGTGCCCCCCCAAACTTCCACAGGCTGTTGCCGTTTGGGGGGATCAGAGGCTAAGATGTCGCTAGTTCGACAGCTTGGGGCGGTTGCACGCTTAGAGCTGAGCGGATTTATCTATTTCTCCTTGCCTACGATGATGCGCCACTGATGACCTCTATCCCCACCCCCGTCAACAAACCCGGCAACCCCAATTTCGGCTCGGGCCCCTGCGCCAAAAGGCCAGGCTGGCATTTGGAGGCGCTGAAGGATGCGTGTTTGGGGCGGTCGCACCGATCCAGCGCGGGTAAGGCCAAGCTGGCTGAGGCGATTGCGCGCAGCAAAAAGCTGTTGGAGCTGCCCGACGATTACCTGCTGGGCATCGTGCCAGCCTCCGACACGGGCGCAATCGAAATGGCGATGTGGAGCCTGTTGGGGCAGCGCGGGGTGGATGTGTTGGCCTGGGAAAATTTCGGGCTGGAGTGGGTGCAGGATGTGGTGGAGCAGTTGAGGCTGCCCGACGTGCGCAGCTTTACCGCCCCCTATGGCGGCTTGCCCGATTTGGGTCAGGTTGATTGGGCGCGGGATGTGGTCTTTTGCTGGAATGGCACCACCAGCGGCGTGCGGGTGCCGAACTGCGATTGGATTGCCGACGACCGCCAGGGGTTGAGCATTTGCGATGCCACCTCCGCCGTGTTGGCGATGCGGCTGCCCTGGCACAAATTGGATGTCGTCACCTATTCCTGGCAAAAAGTGCTGGGGGGGGAGGCGCAGCATGGCATGATCGCCCTCAGCCCGCGCGCGGTTGCCCGCCTGGAAAGCTATACCCCCGCCTGGCCGATCCCAAAGCTGTTTCGCCTGACCAAAAAGGGCAAGCTGATTAGCGGGATTTTCGTTGGCGAAACCATCAACACCCCATCCATGCTGTGCGTTGAGGATTTGTTAGACGCGCTGACCTGGGCGGAATCGGTGGGGGGGCAGGCCGGGCTGGTCAAGGCGGCTGAAGCGAATGCGCAGCTGGTGGCCGACTGGGTTGCCCGTACCCCCTGGGTCGATTTCTTGGCCAGCGATCCCGCCACCCGCTCCACCACCTCAGTCTGCCTCAGCATTACCGCGCCCTGGTTTACCGCCCTGGCCAGCGATGCGCAGCAGGAGGTGATTAAGCAGTTGGCCAAAAAGCTGGAGGGGGCGGGGGTCGCCTTTGACATTGCCGGCTACCGCGATGCGCCGGCGGGCTTGCGGATTTGGTGCGGGGCAACGGTACAGGCGGCCGATGTAGCCGCTCTGCTGCCCTGGCTGGACTGGGCCTATGCCAGCGTAGAGGCGGCGTAACGATGGCAACCGCCAGCAGTGCTGCCACCACGGATTCTCATGCCGAGCAAGCCGCCCGTCTAACCCTGATTACCCAGGCGATGATGGGGCTGGCCTTAGTGGCCGTGCTATCGCTGCACCTGTTGTCCGCTCTGTTGGCGGGATTGCTGATTTACCAGCTGGTGCAGGCGACCGTGCCGTTGACCAAACGGCTGGGGGTGATGCCACGGCTGGGCAAGGTCATCGTGCTGATTCTGGTGCCATCGGTGATGATTGCTGGCATTACGGTTGGGGTGCTGATTCTGGCCGCCCATCTGCATAGCGGCAGTGACAGCGCGCCCGCCCTGTTGCAAAAACTGGCGGATGTGGTGGCGATGGCGCGCAACTATCTGCCCCCATCGTTGCAGGATGAGTTGCCAGCCTCGGTTGAGGAGTGGCAATCATCCCTGGCCACCTGGTTGCGCGACAACGCGGGGCAGCTGAGTCATGTTGGCCGCACGGTTGGGGTGTCGTTGGTGCATATCCTGGTCGGGATGATTATCGGCGGCATGGTGGCCTTTAGTCATGAGATTGATGCGGCCAACCGCCGCCCGCTGGCCAAGGCGATGGTGGCCAGGGTGTCATTGCTGAACAACGCCTTTCACCGCATCGTGTTTTCCCAGGTGCGGATATCGGCGCTGAACACCGTGCTGACGGGTCTTTTTTTAACGGTGGTGATGCCGCTGGTGGGCAGCCCCCTGCCCTTTACCAAAACCATGATCGTGGTGACCTTTGTCGCGGGGTTGTTGCCCGTCATCGGCAATCTGATTTCCAACACCGTTATCGTGCTGATCAGCCTTAGCGTCTCGCTGCCCGATGCTATTGGTGCCCTGGTGTTTCTGGTGTTGATTCATAAGCTGGAATATTTCCTGAATGCCCGCATCATTGGCGGGCGAATTTCGGCGCGGGCATGGGAATTGTTGATTGCCATGCTGGTGATGGAGGCCGCCTTTGGCCTGCCTGGGCTGATTGCCGCACCGATCTACTACGCTTATCTGAAAGACGAGCTAAGCGGGCAAAAGCTGATTTAGAGCGAAAATGCCCTAGAGATCTTGCGCTTTAGCCCTTTTTCTTTTTCTTGCTGCGAGGGTTGCGAACAGCATCACGGATCCGCACCACCATTGCCGCGCTGTAGCCAATGGCCAGGCTGCCAAAGCCGCCACCAGCCGCCAGGATGGGATCACGGTCGGCCAGCAGCAGGCAGGAACTGGCGCCAATCGCCCCGATCAGCAACATTCCCAAATAGGCGTGAACAGCCCGCTGCCGCTCATCCTGTTTCCACAACTGACCCGTGCGACGGTGGCGGCGGCCATGCCGACCCAGGCGGTAAAAAGCCCGCCATTCATAGCCCGCCCACAGCATCAGCCCCATGATGATCAGCAACATCAAAATGTCCGGATGTTTTCCCACCGCCGTTCTCATTCTTACAGGTTAAGGTTTCTCCCTCCAGCTGTTTCAAACTTTGCCGCCAAAGGCAATCCCCCCTTGCCGATAGCGTAACGGTGGTGCATCCTGTTCGCCTGTTTTTTATGCCCCCTGTTTTTCATTCCCAATGAGTTGCCCTTGCCATGCCAAAAGTTTTAATTGCTGACGATTTGTCATCCGCCGCCGTTGCGGTTTTTACCCAGGCGGGGATTGAGGTTGATGTGAAAACCAAGCTGCCCGCCGATCAGCTGATGGCGATTTTGCCCGACTATGACGGGTTGGCGGTGCGTTCGGCGACTAAGGTGACGGCTGAAGTCTTGGCGGCCGCCCCCAAGCTGCGGGTTATTGGCCGCGCGGGGATTGGGGTCGACAATATCGATGTTAAGGCGGCATCGGCCAAAGGTGTGGTGGTGATGAACACCCCCTTTGGCAATTCGGTCACCACGGCGGAGCACAGCTTTGCCCTGCTTATCTCCATGGCGCGGCAGATTCCCGCCGCCGATGCCAGCACGCGGGCGAGCAAGTGGGAAAAATCCCGCTTCATGGGGGTGGAGCTGTTGGATAAAGTGCTGGGCATTATCGGTTGCGGCAATATCGGTGCCCATGTGGCGGTGCGCGCCAAGGCCTTTGGCATGCGGGTGTTGGCCTATGACCCCTATCTAACCGCTGAACGCGCCTTTGCCCTGGCTATTGAGAAGGTGGAGCTGGATCAGCTGTTGGCTGAGGCCGACTTTATCACCCTGCACACCCCGATGACGGAGGGGACGCGTCACATCCTGAACGCGGGCAGCATCGCCAAATGCAAACGCGGCGTGCGGATTATCAACTGCGCGCGCGGCGGACTGATTGATGAGCTTGCCTTGCAACAGGCGTTGGCCAGTGGCCAAGTCGCGGGGGCGGCGCTGGACGTGTTTGAGGTCGAGCCCGCCAAGGATCATCCGCTGTTTGCGGATGAGCGGGTCATCTTTACCCCCCATCTGGGCGCATCCACCGCTGAGGCGCAGGAGAAGGTGGCGGTGCAGGTGGCGGAGCAGATGGTCGACTTTCTGCTGCATGGCGCGGTCAGCAATGCCGTCAACCTGCCGTCGGTTAAGGCGGATGAGTTGGAACATTTGCGCCCCTATCTCAAACTGGCCGAACAGTTGGGGCAGCTGGCGGGGCAGTTGGTCAGCGGCGGTATTCGCACGGTGGAGTTGGCCTTTGAGGGGGCAGCGGCCAATCTGAACACCAGGGCGTTAAGCAATTTGGCGGTTTGCGGCCTGCTTAGCCCCATCCTAAGCGATGTGAATCAGGTTAATGCCCAACAGCTGGCCGAATCGCGCGGCATCCGATTGTATGAAGTGCGGCAGGAGCGTAGCGAGGATTTTCAAAGCTTAATCAGCCTGACGGTGACCACCGAAAAGGGCAAGAGCCGCTTTGCCGGTACCGTGCTGGGCGGTGAATTGCCACGGGTGGTGGAGGTTGATGGCGTGCATGTCGAGGCGGAGTTGGGGCCACAAATGCTGTACCTGCGCAACGATGACCGCCCAGGCTTTATTGGCGCGCTGGGGCAATGTTTGGGGCAGCATGGCATCAACATCGCCACCTTCCATCTGGGGCGGACAGGGCCACAGCAGGTTGCCATCACCCTGCTGCAAACCGATCAGCCTGTGCCGGCAGCGGTGCTGGCGCAGATTCAGGCACTGCCCCATGTGCAGCGGGTGGTGTCGCTGACCCTGACCGCAGCGGCTTAGGCTGCTGCTTCCCCCCTCCATCAACGCTAAAGGGTTTATCGCATGAGCAACGTCGTGGTCGTCGGCACGCAATGGGGGGATGAGGGTAAGGGTAAGATTGTCGATTGGGCCTGCAACCAGGCTGACGTCGTCATCCGCTTTCATGGTGGCCACAACGCTGGCCACACGCTGGTGATTGACGACGTGACCTATAAGTTGCATCTGTTGCCCTCTGGCATTGTGCGGCCAAACAAGATCAGCGTGATTGGCAGCGGGGTGGTGTTGGATCCCTGGGCATTGTTAGGGGAGATGGCGATTGTGCGCGGGCAGGGGGTCAGCATCACGCCCGAAAGCCTGCTGATTGCCGACAACGCCCCCCTGATTCTGCCCTTTCATGCCGAGATTGATCGCGCGCGGGAGGCAGCGCGGGAAAGCGGCACGGGGCAGCCCGCGATTGGCACAACAGGGCGCGGCATTGGCCCGGCCTATGAGGACAAGATTGGGCGGCGGGCGATCCGCCTGTGCGATCTGGCTGAGCCGGACAGCTTGCGCCACAAATTGGGTGATCTGATCTTTCACCACAACGCCCTGCGGCAGGGTTTTGGGGTGGAGCCGATTGCGTTGGAGCCGTTGTATCAGGAGCTGTTGGCGATTGCGCCCCAACTGCTACCCCACGCCGTCCATTTGGGCAGCACCATGCAGCGGTTGCGTCAACGCGGCGGTCGCATGTTGTTTGAGGGGGCGCAGGGGCTGTGGCTGGATGTTGAGCATGGCACCTACCCCTTTGTGACCTCCAGCCACACCATGCCGGCGGCGGCGGCGATTGGCGGTGGGGCAGGGCTGGGGCAGTTGGGCTTTACCCTGGGGATCACCAAGGCCTACACCACCCGCGTCGGCAACGGCCCCTTTCCGACCGAGCTGTTGGATGATGACGGCGAAAAGCTGGGGCAACGGGGTAAGGAGTTTGGCACGACCACCGGGCGCAAACGCCGTTGCGGCTGGTTCGATGCGGTGTTGGTGCGGCAATCGGTGGCGATGGGCGGTGTTAACGGATTGGCGCTGACCAAGCTAGACGTGTTGGACGATTTTGCCGAGATTAAGCTGTGCGTTGGCTATCAGCTGGACGGGCAGCGGTTGGACTACATCCCCAGCTTGCCCAGCCAGCAAGCCCGCCTGCAACCGATTTATGAGGTGTTGGAGGGGTGGCAATCCAGCACGGAGGGGGCACGCAGCTGGAAAGACCTGCCCGCCCTGGCCATCAAATACATCCGCCGGATTGAGGAATTGGTGGGATGCCCGATCACCCTGGTCTCCACCTCACCCAAACGGGAAGACGTCATCTTGGTCAGCAACCCCTTTGGGGGATAGTTGGGGGGGTGGGTTCTTTGGCTCTGCGCGGCGTTTACATTAATCGGGCAGCCTTAAAAAAACAGGCCATTCAGCAAAGCTCTTAACTTTTTATTAATGATAATCATCAAATCTTATAAATATAGTCCTTTGATTTACGAGAACAGCGTATCAAGGCTTACGATTATTCTTTGTTGATCATGATAAAACCTTTTGACTAGAAAGCTTTATGGATGCCTGCCATTGTAC